>JACCXR010000460.1 GCA_013696915.1 Euzebyaceae bacterium | reverse complement strand
GTCTGACAGCGGCGCACGCTCGCGGGGGTGGCCGGCCCAACGGCACGGGGGGTGGCAGGCGGCTTCCCCTGGGCCACCAACGTTCCGCTCGCAAGCTCGCGTCGCTCCTTGAGGGCTTGCCGGCGCGGTGAAGCACACCACCCGGGACCTCAGTGATCGCGGCTGGACCGGTCGGCGGCCACGACGGCTCCGCCGGCGTCGTCGAGCTCGAGCTCGAGGTCGCGGTAGTTCTGCGGCGAGGTCCGGCTGGACGGGTCCGCGACCGCGGCGAGGTCCTCCAGCTGCCGCGGCAGCTCCGGGATGTCGCCGGCCCGCTCGATCATCGCGAGCTGCTCGGCGATGACGGCGCGGACCTGGTCGCGGTAGATGTCGCGGAAGCGGGCGAGGTCGGCGACGGCCCGCCGAACCCGCTCGGCCTCGGCCCGGCTGGTCTCGCGCTCGTGCAGCGCCCGTGCGCGGGCGTCGGCGAGCAGCTCGTCGGCCTCGCGGCGGGCATCGCCGACGAGGTCCTCCGCCTGACGGTAGGCCTCGGCCAGCGTCTCCTCGGCCCGGGCGCGGGCCTCGCCGACCAGGTCCGCGGCCCTGCGCTCGGCGTCGTCGACGGAGGCGCGCGCCTCCTCGAGGGCGTGTTCCACCTGGGCGCGGGCCTCGGCGACGGTCTGGTCGGCCTGGGCGCGGGCCTCCGCGACGGTCTCGTCGGCGGTGCGCTGCGCCATGACGAGGGTGCGCTTGAGCAGCCGCTCGGCTTCGAGGGCCTCCCCGGAACGCACCTCGATGTCGGCGGCGCGGCTCTCGGCCGCCGCGATCCTCGCTCCGGCGTCGCGTTCGGCCGCCTCGACCCGTCCCGCGAGCGCGTCGCGCTCCCGGACCAGGTCCTTGACGACCTCGGAGATGCGGTCGAGGAACTGGTCGACCTCGTTGCGGTCGTAGCCCCGGAACTCCTGGGCGAAGACCTGGCGTTCGATGTCGTCTGGCGTCAGCGTCACGTCAGTTCCCTTCTGGATCGGCGTGGGCGTCTACAGGCCGCCGCCGCCGCACAGCAGCCCCCGGAGGATGCTGATCGCGAAGAACAGCACGAGCGGCGACAGGTCGAGGGCGCCCATCCCGACGCGGACCGGCGGGAGCAGTCCCCGCAGCGGCAGGAGCAGCGGGTCGGTGAGCGCGCGGACGCCGCGCGCGAGCGGGCGCAGCGGGTCCGGCATCGACGGCACCCACGACAGGATGATGCGGACGAGCAGGATGACGAAGTAGACGGTGAGCGCGGTGCACAGGATCCTCTGGACGATCATCCGTTCCTCATGCCTGGTTGAAGAAGCCGCGCTCGGACAGCTTGGCGCGCTCCTCGGTCGAGACGTCCACGCCGAGCGGGGTCAACAGGAACACCCGGTCCCCCACCCGCTCGATGCGGCCGTCGAGCCCGAAGATCAGTCCCGACGCGAAGTCGAGCATGCGCTTGGCGACGCTCTCGCTGGCGCCGGCGAGGTTCACGATCACTGGGATCCCGTTGCGGAACCGATCCCCGACCTCCTCGACCTCGTTGAAGGTCGTCGGGTTCGTCACGTGCACCTTGCCGCTGGGCACCGTGCGCACCGTCGACGAGCCGGACACGGCCGTCGAACCGGACTTGTCCGCCGAACGTGCCGGCGCGATCCGCCGGACGTTGGACGGCTCCGGGCGCGGCGGCGCGTCGGTCTGCCGGCCGGACCCCGGGTCGTCCGGCAGGTCGGCGTACTCGTCGTCGTAGTCCTCGACCAGCCCCAGGTAGGAGCCGATCCTCTTCCACATCGTCGCCATCGGTGTCCTTTCCGTCGCTCTGGCTTCCGGCCCGTCCGGCCGCACCCCCGCGGTCATGCCGCAGGTGGCCGGGGGCCGAACACCGCTTCGCCGAGTCGCACGATCGTCGCACCCTCCTCGACGGCGGTCTCGAAATCGGCGGTCATGCCCATCGACAGGTGCTGCACCTCGGGGAACCGCGACCGGACGTCGTCACGCAGGTCGCGCAGCCGCGCGAAGACCGGCCGCGGGTCGACGTCCATCGGTGGCACGGTCATCAAGCCCTGACAGGCGATCCCGTCCAGCGCCCGCACCCTGGCGACGAGCGCGATCGTGTCGTCGACGGCGCACCCGCCCTTCGCGGGGTCGTCGCCGGCGTTGACCTGCACGAGCACGCGCTGCACCCGGGACGCCCGCCGGGCCCGGTCCGCGACGGCCTCGGCGAGGTCGACCCGGTCGATGGAGTGGATGAGGCTCGCCAGGCCGACGACGTCACGGACCTTGTTGCGCTGCAGCCGCCCGACGAAGTGCCACCGGAGTCCGGGGCCGGCCTCCCGGGCCTTGCGGCGCAGCTCCTGGGCGCGGCTCTCGGCGACGTCCGCCTGCCCGGCGCGGCGGGCCGCGACCACGTGCTCGACTCCGAAGCCCTTGCTGACCGCGACCAGCGTGACCGCCGACCGCGACCGGCCCGCCCGCTCGGCGGCGACAGCGATGCGGCGCCGGACGTCGTCGAGGCGCGCGGCCACCCCGGCGTCCACGGCGTCGGGCGGGCGCGCGTCGCTGCGGGCGTCGGGCTGCGCCGTCACTGCGATCTGTCCGAGCGACGGCAGACGACGCCGGTGTTGCGGCCCGAGCCGACGCCCGCCGCGGTCGCCCGGTGACTGAACCAGCGCTGGGCGTGGCAGCGGGTGCAGGCCCACCAGTCCTCGACCCGGCCGACACCCGCCTGCTCGAGCTGGCCGGCGACGGCGGCGGGGAGATCGAGTGCCGGTGCGCCCCAGCGCGTGGTCGCCCGCGCGGCCGGGACCTCGGCGACCACCTCCTCGGCGAGGCCGGCGGGCACCTCATAGCAGCACGCGCCGATCGCGGGGCCGACGAGCGCGGTCA
>JACCXR010000515.1 GCA_013696915.1 Euzebyaceae bacterium | reverse complement strand
GACGACGTCCCGGCCGTCGACCGCGAGCGCCCCCGCGACGCCCTGGTCGATCGCGGCCGTCCCGCCGAGCAGGTAGACGCGGCCGCCGGACGGGCCGAGCAGGCGGTCGATCTCCCCGCCCGTGGCGTCGGTCAGGGCCGTGCGCGCCGTGTACAGCAGTGGGCCGTCACCGGTAAGCGCGGTCCCGGCGTGGGAGTCGGCGAAGTGGTCGTCGCGGCCGACGACGACGTGCGCGGCGTGGCGCCCGTCCTCGCCGGCGGCGGCGAAGCGGCGCTGTGACGCCGCCACCGCCGCGGCGGTGACGTCGCGCTCGTCGAGCCGCTCGGTGGTCGCCGGATCACCGTCGAGGTGCGCGGGCGTGTCCGGACCCGGCGCTGTGATCTCGATCGGCCCCGCGCCGGTCGGCCCCCCGCCGGTCGGCGCCCCGTGGGCCGGCCCCGGAACGGCCAGGAGCAGCCCCGCCGTCACCGCCAGCAACCACGAATGCACGGGCACCCGACGCGTCGTCACGCTCATCGCCGCTCCATCCATCCGCCGGGGCGTCGAGGACGCCGCTGGACGGCGGTTGCACTGTAGTACCTGTGCGGACGGCTGTGTCGCCGCATCGGGGGAGACAAAGAAGTCGCGAGCCACCGGAAACCTGCGACTGGGCCGCTGACCGGCACGCACGTCGCTCGGCGCGGCACGTACCGGGTCCTATACGTCATCGACGACGATCGGCGGCTGGTCACGGTGAGGGATGTCCACCACCGAGCCCACGCGTACCGGCGTCGCTGACCCGTCCGCCCAGGAGTACCGGCGGGACGAGCCTTTGGACGCGTCCGGCGTTCGAGGATGCTGGGCATCAACGACGCGGGTCGTCCGGCAGGGCGCGTGGCGCTTGGGCCGCTCACTGCTGCGGTCCCCGCAGGTCGGTGCATCCGGGCAGCCGCGTGCGCGGCGACGGCGCGGCGGCGAGGGGCTCAAGCCGCGCTGACGCGAGCACGCGCGGCCGTATGACGATGCCGCGACGGCGAGGACGCGCGCCCACGGTGCGGTGCTGGCGTCGACGCGCTGGACACGTGCGAGCTGCAGATAGAGCTCGTGGCGTGCGCGTTCATCGACGGCCATGATGCGTCCTCCCATCCGGTGCGGACAACGTGGATGCCCAGGCAGCGACGACCGGTGGCGATCCGAGAGCCGGACTGTGGACACAGCCGGGTCGGGCGGCGAGCTCGCCGACGAACCGCTCCGCGGTGCCGTCGGTGTAGGCGTTCGCGGTGTCGATGAAGGTGCCGCCGGCGTTGGCGGACAGCTCGAACTGCTTGCGGCGCTCCTCCCGGTCGGCGCCCCAGCCCCAGTCGGTCCCGAACGTCATGGCGCCCAGGCGCAGCTCGGAGACGCGCAGCCCGGAGTCGCCGAGCAGGGTGCAGCGCATGACGGGGTCCTCGTCTGGACTTGCACTGGCGGATGTGCGGCTGGCTCAACTGGCCTCGGTGGCCAGCTCGGCGGCGACGGCGTCAGCGCCCAGCGGCACCAGCCATCCCAGTGGCGCGCCGGGCAGGGCCTGCGCCATGCGCGCCTCCCGCTGCCGCTTGGCGTCGTCGTTGAGCGTGGAGCCGCCGTCCGCCAGGTCGCGGACGGCCTCGCGGTAGGCGAGCACGTAGGTCCGCTGGGCGGCCAGCAGCTCCACTCGGCCGGGCTTGCCATGTCCGGGGTAGAGCGCGGACAGCCCGTTCAGGTCGGCGGTCAGCCGCTCGAGGTTGGCCAGCCAGGCTCCGGTGTGGCCGTCCGCGGTGTAGGCGTGAGTGCCGTCGAAGGCGACGTCACCCATGAAGCCAAGCGGCGCGCCGCCGTCGGAGGTGGTAACGGCGAAGTGGGCGTCGGCGTGGCTCTCGCCGGGTCCCAGCTCGCGAGCGCGTACCGTGATCCCCGCGAGCGTGACCTCGGGCCGGCGAGCTGGTCGACCGGCTGGCCGAGGCGGGCGGCTGGACAGAGCGGTTCGCGGCTCGACGAGGTCCTCGTCGCGGGGCGGTCGAGGTCGATCCGCCCGCTCCCCAGGTGGCGTGGGCCTGGCGTCGGCTGCTCGCCACCGGCGGGACGGTGCAGGTGGGCGCCCTGGCCGGGGCGGTCGGCTGGAGCCGGCGACATCTCGGCGAGCGGTTCCGCGCCGAGCTCGGTCTGGCGCCCAAGGCGGCGGCCATGGTGCTGCGCTTCGAGCGGGCCCCGCCGCCTGCTGGAGCGACCGGGACGGCCGGGCCTGGCCGAGGTCGCGGTGGCCTGCGGCTACTACGACCAGGCCCACCTCACCCGCGACTGGCGCAAGCTGGCGGGCTGCACCCCTTGCGCGTGGATCGCGGCGGAGCTCCCATCCGTCCAAGACACGCCCCGCCAGGCCGGCGCATCCTGAGCCGCATGGACACTCACACCCAGACCGCCGTGACCCTCTGGCCCGCGCTGCGCTACACCGACGCGCCGGCCGCCATCCGCTTCCTGACCGCCGCGTTCGGCTTCACCGAGGCGCTCGTCGTGCCGGGCGAGGCCGACGGCGCCATCGCCCACGCCGAGCTGGGATGGCCGCCAGGCGGCGGCTGACCTGGAGCGAGCGGTCGGTGCGGCTGACGCATCTTTGCGGTCGCCAAGGACACGAGGTGGACCCGGTGCTCGGGGAGCCGGGTGGTGAGATCGTCGGCGTCGGTCAAGCCTCCACGACGGTCAGACCATCCGACGGTCAACCGGTGCCGGCCGGGTCGCCGTCCGGGGGCAGGACGGCCTCGGCCGCCGTCGTGGTGACCCAGCGCTGCCAGCGCCGGGGGGTCCACCCGCGGTCGACGGTCATCAGCTCGAACACCTCCAGGCTGATCAGGGTGTACAGGACGTCACCCGCCTCCTCCACCGACAGCCCCTCGCGCAGCCCGTCCTTGTCGGCCAGCTGCTGGGCCAGGAACCGGTGGGCGGCCAGGCGCTGCTGCTGGTTGTCCGTCCACTGCCGCGCCATCTCCGGGTCGGCGCCGACGGCGTCGCGGACGATGCGCATGATCGGGGTGACCCGCACGAAGATCGTCCGGCTGTTGCGCATCCAGATCCGCAGCGCCTCGTGCGGATCGGGCGTCGCCTGCAGGCGCTTGACCCACGGCCGGTCCAGCAGCGGGACCGGCAGGTCATCGCCGGCCGACACCAGGTCGACGACCTGCTTCAGGACGGTCCGCTTGTTCCCGAAGTGGAAGTAGACCGTCTGCACCGCGACCCCCGCCTGCTCGGCGATCGCCTCGAGCGTGGTCCCGGCGTAGCCGTGCTGCACGAGCAGG
>JACCXR010000438.1 GCA_013696915.1 Euzebyaceae bacterium | reverse complement strand
CGACTTGCCGGCGCCGTTCGCGCCGATGATCGTCACGGCCTCGCCCTCGTCGACCTCGACGTCGACGCCGCGCAGCGCCCGGATGCGGCCGTAGCCGGCGTGGATCCCCGACACCTCGAGCAGCGCCATCAGGCGGCGTCCTCGGCGCCGAGGTAGGCCTCGACGACGGCGGGATCCGCCCGGACCTCGGCCGGGGTGCCGTCGGCGAGCAGGCGCCCGAAGTTCAGGACGAGCACCCGGTCCGACAGCGCCATGACCGTCTCGACGTGGTGCTCGACGATCAGGGTCGGGACCCCGATCGCGCGCACCGCCCCGGCGACCTCGGCGGCCTCGCCGCCGGACAGGCCCGCCATGGGCTCGTCGAGCAGGAGCAGCGCGGGGTCCGTCGCGAGGGCGCGGGCAAGTTCGACACGGCGCTGGAGCCCGTAGGGCAGGTCGCTCGCGGGCCGGTCGGCCACGTCGCCGAGGCCCAGGCGCTCCAGGACCGCGTCGCTGCGCTCGCGGGCGGCGCGCTCGTCGCTGCGGTGGCGTGGCAGCCGCAGGGCGGCGGAGACGATGCCGCCGCGCAGGTGCGCCCCGGCGCCGACCATCACGTTGTCGCGCACCGACATGTCGCCGAACAGCTCGAGGTTCTGGAACGTGCGGGCCATGCCCAGGACGGCGATGCGGTGCGGCGGTTGCCCCGTGACGTCCCGGCCACGGAACTCGACCGTCCCCGACGACGGCGGGAGCACCCCGCAGAGCAGGTTGAACGCGGTCGTCTTGCCGGCGCCGTTCGGCCCGATCAGCGCGGTGATCCCGACGTCGCCGAGCTCGATCGACAGGTCGTCGACCGCCGTGACACCGCCGAAGCGCTTCGTCAGGCCGACGGTGCGCAGGAGGGTCACGGGGCGACCTCGCGCGGCACCGGCCGGCCGGTGGCGTCCTCGGCGAGCGGCTCCGGGTCGCCGCCGCCACCCCGGCCCCGCGCGCGCCAGGCGTGCGCGATCCCGCCGGCGATGCCGCGGTTGAACAGCAGCAGCACGACGACGAGGACCAGCCCGTAGATCGTCAGCTCGTAGGGGCCGGTCGCACCCTCGACGAAGAGCGGGATGGCCTCGCGGCTCGCCTCGGTCAGCAGGACGAGCACGACCGCGCCGACCGGCCCGCCCCACACGGACGTCAGCCCGCCGACGGTGGCGACGACCAGGAACTGGATCGACTTCAGCAGCCCGAACTCCTCGGGCGCGATGTACGTGACGTAGTGGGCGTAGAGGCTGCCGGCGACGGCCGCGTACAGCGCGCCGAGGACGAACACGCCGACCTTCGCGCGGACGACGTTCACCCCGCAGCAGCCCGCGGCGACCTCCGAGGCTCCGGTCGCGCGCAGGGCCCGTCCCGTGCGGCTGTCGACGACGTTGCGCGCGACCAGCACACCGAGCACGACCAGCGCCCAGCAGAGCAGGAACATGCGCGTGTCGGTGGTGGCCTCCCACGAGCCGATCGCGAGCTTGGGGATGCCGCCGCGCCCGGCGTTGCCCCCGGTCACGGTGCGGAAATGTCCAAGGCTGTAGTAGAGGATGAGACCGAACGCGAGCGTCGCCATGGCCAGGAAGTGCCCGGAGACGCGGAACACGGCGCGGGCGACGCCGGCGGCGGCCGCACCGGCCAGCACCATGCCGGCGAGCAGCGCGACGATCGGCGGGACCCCGTAGCCGGCGGTCAGGATGCCGCTGGCGTACGCGCCGACGGCGTAGAACGCCGCGTGGCCGAGCGACACCTGCCCCGCGAATCCCATGATCAGGCACAGCCCGACCGCGGCGAGCGCCGTGATCGCGAGGAAGACGAGCCGCCCGCTGGTGAGGAACGGCACCTGACCGGCGAGGGCGAGCAGCGCCGGGCCGGCGAGGACGAACAGCGCCCAGCCGGCCAGCCGCCACGGCCAGCTCACACGCGGCTCGCGAGGCGCAGCCGCAGCAGGCCCTGGGGCCGGAGGACGAGCACGGCGAACAGGACGGCGAACGCGATCGCGTCCTTCAGGCCGGAGGAGACGAAGCGCGCCGCGGAGGCCTCGGCGACGCCGAGCAGCAGCCCGCCGGCGATCGCGCCGAGCGGCGACACCAGCCCGCCGATGACCGCCGCGGTGAAGCCCCGCAGCGCGAGGGGCAGGCCCATGTTGTACGACGCGGACGTGATCGGCACGAGCACCATCCCGGTCGCGCCGGCGATGCCGGTCGCCAGCAGGAACGCGTACAGCGACATCCGCGAGGAGCTGATGCCCTGGAGCATCGCCGCCTCGGGATTCATCGCGCAGGCACGCATCGCCTTGCCGGAGGTCGTGCGCTCAAGGAACCACCACAGCGCGCCGGCGACGAGCGCCGTGAAGGCGAACACCCACACGCTCTGGCGGCTGAGCGCCGCCCCGGCCAGCTCGACGGGCGGACCGGCGGTGAAGGGTCCGTAGCGGCGGGGGTTCACCCCCCAGACGAGCAGCGCGACGCCGTTGAGGGTGATCGACACGCCGATCGTGATGAGGATCAGCGTCTCGATCGAGGCGCCGCGCGCCGGCCGGATCGCGACGCGCTCGACCACCCCGCCGACCGCCGCGGCGACGCCCACCGCGGCCAGGAACGCGAGCGGCAGGCCGACCCCCGCGGCGACCAGCGTCACCGCGGTCATCGCGCCGAGCATCAGGTACTCGCCCTGGGCGAAGTTGATGATCCCGGTGACGTTGTAGATCAGCACGAAGCCGACGCCGACCATCGCGTACATCGCCCCGAGCGTGAGGCCGGTGACGAGCGACTGGAGCAGCTCGGCCACGTCCCGGCCCCCGGCCCCGCCGCCCTACTCGGCCGGCCGCCATTCGCCGCCCTCGACGGTCAGCATCACGAGGTCGCCCTCGCCGAGCCCCTGGTGGTCGTCGTCGGTGATCTCGTAGGTGCCGGTCACGCCGACGTACTCGCCGAGGCCTTCCATGGCCTCGATGATCGCCTCCGGCTCCGTGTCGCCGGCCTGCTCGATCGCCGTGCGCAGGAGCCCGAGGGCGTCCCACGCGTAGCCGGCGAAGCCCGACATCGCACCGAACTCGCCGGTGTAGGCGGAGCCGAACTCGGTCAGGGCCTCGGCCTGCGGGTCGTCGGCGCCGACCTGGTCCCAGATCAGGGTGCGCGGGTGGATGACGAGCGCGCCGTCGGCGGCGGCGCCGGCGAGCTCGACGAACAGCTCCGCCCCGGCGCCGGCGTCGAAGTACATCGGCAGCTCGATGCCGAGGTTCTCCACGGCGTTGCGGCGGACGGTCGGCGCGCCCGGCGGAATCGCCCAGGTGACGATCGCCTCGGCGCCGGCGCCGGCGAGGCTGTTCAGCTGGGTGGTCATGTCGGTGTCGGTGGCCTCGAAGCGCTCGATGCCGACGAGCTCGACGTCGCCGGCGGCCGCCAGTTCCTCCCACGCGGTGACGCCGCTGTCGCCGTACGGGTTGTTCACGGCGATCAGCCCGACCCGGCCGATGCCCTGCTCCCCCATGTGCGCGACGATCTCGGACGCCATCAGCGAGCCGCGGGCGGGCGTCTTGAAGACGTTCGGACGGTCGGCCGGCGGGTCGGTGATCGCGTCGGCCGACCCCATGGAGACGACCGGGATGCCGGCGGACAGGATCGTGTCCATCGCGGCGAGCGTGGTCGGTGACGTGCCGGGGCCGACCATGGCGACGGCGCCGTCGTCGACCAGGCGCTGCGTCTGCGTCACGGCCTCGGTCTGGTCGGTGGCGTTGTCGACGACCTGCAGTTCGAGGGGGCGGCCGAGGATGCCGCCGGCGTCGTTGATCTGCCGGGCGAGGAGCTCGACGGCGCGGGCGTAGGCCTCCCCCTGGACCGACGCGGGGCCGGACTGCTCGATGTTGACGCCGACCAGGACCGGGTCGCCCTCTGCTGCGGTGGCGCCGGTGTCGGTGGCGGTGCCGGCGGGCTCGGTGGTGCCGGCGGGCTCGGTGGTTGGTTCGGCGGTCTCGGTGTCGGCGGCGTCGGCGGTGCCGGTGTCGATCGTCGCCGGCGGGGCCTCCGCGGAGGTGGGACTGGCCTGGTCGCCGGTGCCCTCGGCCGCGCAGGCGGCGAGCAGGAGGGCGCCGGCGAGGATCAGCCGCGCGGTCTTCGTCATGGGTTCGGCTCCCGTTCGGTCATGCGGCGGGCGTGAAGCGGACCGGCATGTGCTTGAGCGCGCTGATGAAGTTGCTCTGGAGCCGCTCGACCGATCCGGCGAGCTCCATGTCGGGCAGGCGCCACAGCAGCTCCTCCAGCAGCACGCGCAGCTGGAGGCGCGCGAGGTTGGCCCCCAGGCAGAAGTGCGGGCCGCCCCCGAACGTGAGGTGGTCGTTGGGCCGCCGCGCGACGTCGAAGGTGTCGGGGTCGGTGAAGACGTCGGCGTCGCGGTTGGCCGATGGGTAGAAGACGACGACCTTCTGGCCGGCCGCGATGCGCCGGCCGCGCAGCTCGGTGTCGCGGGTGGCCGTGCGGCGGAAGTGGATGACCGGCGGGACGTAGCGGAGGATCTCCTCGATCGCGGTCGGCAGCAGTGCCGGATCGGCGAGCAGCTTGGCTCGCTGGTCGGGGTGTTCGATCAGCGTGTGGACACCGCCGGGGATCGCGCTGTGCATGGTGTCGTTGCCGGCGACGGTGAACAGGAAGAACAGGTTCTCGAACTCCTCGACGGTGACCCGCTCGCCGCCGACCTCTGCGTGCAGCAGGACGGTGATGACGTCGTCCGCGGGCTCGGCGCGCTTGCGCTCGGCGAGGTCGTGGGCGTAGTCGAACATGTCGGCCAGGGCGGCGCGGGAGCGCGGGTTGACCGGCTTGGCGTCGGGATCGGCGGCGGCGTACTCGTCGTCCTGGTAGCCGATGATGCGGTTGGTCCAGGTGACGAGGAGCTTTCGGTCCTGGCGGGGAACGCCCATGAGCTCGGCGAGCGTGAGCAGGGGCAGTTCGGCGCCGACGTCCTCGGCGAAGTCGCACTCTCCCCACCCGGCGATGCGGTCGACGACGGCGCGGGCGCGCTCGCGGATGCCGTCGCTGAGCGTGGCCACGGTGCGGGGAGTGAAGCCCTTGTTGAGGATCCGCCGCATCCGCGTGTGCTCCGGCGGGTCGAGGTTGAGCATCATCTGGCGGATGAACGGCAGGTCCTCGGGGTCCGGATCGCGCAGCTGGGTCGCGCCGAGCTGGGCGGAGAAGATCTCGGGGGTGCGGCTGACGTGGGCGACGTCGGCGTGGCGGGTGACCGCCCAGAAACCCGGCCCGGCGGGCCAGCCGAGCACCTCCGGCTCGGCGTGCCAGGAGACCGGGTCCTCGGCGCGGAGCCGCGCGAACGTGGCGTGCGGGACGCCGCGGACGTAGGTGCGCGGGTCGAACAGGTCCGCGGTGCGCGCGTCGGACCGGTCCGCGTCGCGCGCGTCGGGCAGGTCCGCGGTGCGCGCGTCGGACCCGTCCGCGTCCGTCGTCGCGGCGGTCGGAACACCGGCGTCGGTGGTCGCGCCGCTGGCGGACTGCTGCACGTCGGGCCCTCCCTCTCCGGCTCGGAGCGGTCGGCCGATCATAGGCGGTGCTCGCGCGCGGGCCGGCAGAGGTCCAGCCTGCGCGACTTCCCGATGCGACGTTGGCGCCAAATCCCGCGCCAACGTCGCACTCGGCTCCCACCCGGCGCTGGGTCGCTCAGCTCAGACGGCGGGGTCGTGCGTGAGCGGCTGCTGCCCGGACGACGCGGCGGCCTTGAGGATCGCCGGCACGTTGCCGTGGTCCTCGAGCGCGTTGTGGACGTAGGACAGCAGCGCCGGCACCCCCGACCACAGCGCCGCCAGCGCCAGCGCCTTGAGCGCGCCCCCGTCGGGCACCTGCCCCGGCGCGAGGTTCATGGTGGTGAGCAGGGCCAGGAACGTGCCGATCGCGGCCTGCAGGTAGGTCCGGATCGCGCGGCGGACGGCGTCGGTCATGACAACTCCTGTCTCGGGTTCGGCCTGCCCAAGGCGAGCACCGGCTGCCGGCCGCTGATACACGCTTCGCGGGCGTCGAGAGCGGTCGTTGGGCGCCGGGGTGAACCGTCCCGCGCCGTCGTGCGTGTGCTGGGAGTACTACGCCGCTCGATCGACAGGATGAAAGGCCATGAATGCCCGCCTCGTCCGCTGCAGCCTCGTGGTCCCGCTGAGCGCGGCGCTCGCCGCACCGCAGAGGCCCGGAACGTCGGGTCCGGCGGCACCCCCGGGGGCGGGCGACAGAGGACGCCCGCGGCGGCTGGGCGGTTCGACCAAGGTCACGATCCTCGAAGGGTCCGCGGCGGTGTCGGGGGACGTCGCCGTGGCCATCGCGGCGGGAGGCCGTCCGTCGACCGGGTCGCCGGCGCATCGAGGCACGCCACCTCGGCGGCCGTCGCGGCCGGGTCGGCGGCGGCCAGATCGGGACCCGAGACGCCCGTGGCT
>JACCXR010000360.1 GCA_013696915.1 Euzebyaceae bacterium | reverse complement strand
CGCCAGGCACGCCCGCTGCAAGCCGCCGCGCAGCTCCGCACGGTCCAGGCGGCGGCCGCGCCACGGGGCGGCCACACCGGCCACGACGGTCGCGACGCCCGCGAGCTGCGCCCCCACGGCGAGCGAGCCGGTCGCCTCCTCCCCCGCCAGGACCAGCGCGAGCAGCGTCATCGTCCCGGGCAGGCGGGCGAGGAACGACGCCAGCGTCCAGCGGCGCCACAGCCGCTGGCGCGCCAGATCCCTCAAACCCGTGCTCATCGCGTCCCGCCTGTCGCCTCGTGCCTCGAACGTCCCAGACTGCCGCGCGCCGCCGGGATTCGCCCAGCGGCACCACCTGTCCGGCCGCCGGGGGGCGGAACCTCGCGTGTGCCGCATTCGTCTGACGTGGCGTGAACTGGGTGGCGACGCGCATCTCGGTACCGGCGCTGGTCATCCTGACCGGCCTGACCGGCTGCCAGGCGGAGCACGCGACGGCCGATCTGCGCCGGCAGGCCAGGGTGGAACTGGGCGAAGGCGCGCAGTCCGGGTCGGCCGCGTTCGAGGCACTGGACCCGCGGATCCACGCCCAGGACATCGTGATCCTGGTAGAGCCACCGGTCA
This sequence comes from Euzebyaceae bacterium, assembly GCA_013696915.1. Classification (GTDB taxonomy): domain Bacteria; phylum Actinomycetota; class Nitriliruptoria; order Euzebyales; family Egibacteraceae; genus JACCXR01. Next base: position 1,605 of record JACCXR010000360.1, on the reverse strand, counting down.
CGGTGGCGGACGTGTGGCTCACCACGGCGGACGGCGCGCGTCTGCACATGGGGAGCACGACGACGCAGGACTGCGTCGCGGCCGCCGGCCGGCGCCGCTGCGATCTCCGTCTGCCGATCCTGGAAGCCCGACGACCCGGCGAGTGGACATTTCATGTCGACAAGGCGGTCGGCCCAGCCGCGGCCGTCAGCTTGACCATCGACTACATCCCGATCGAGGACCCGCCTTGACCCACGAGGTGACCAACCAGCCGCCGGCCCTGGTCGGCTATGACGTGTACGCCGAAGACGCCGCCCTCGTCGAAGCGGTCCACCGCGAGGGCGCCGGCTGGGCGGACGACGAACTGCGGGGCCTCGGACGGCTCGCCGGCTCCGAGCAGGCGCAGGAGTGGGGCGCCGAGGCCAACCGGCAGGCACCCGTCCTGCACACCCACGACCGCCACGGGCGCCGCCGCGACGAGGTCACCTACCACCCCGCCTACCACGAGCTGATGACGGTCGCGGTGGAGCACGGGCTGCACGCCGCGCCGTGGGCGGACGGCCGCCCCGGCGCTCACGTGGCCCGCGCAGCCGGCCTGTTCGTTTGGAGCAGCGTCGACATGGGCCACACGTGCCCGATCTCGATGACGTACTCGGCGGTGCCGTCCCTGCGGGTCCAGCCCGAGCTCGCCGCCGAGTGGGAACCCCGCCTGGCCGCGCGCGCCTACGACCCGCGCTTCCGCCCGGCGCCGGAGAAGGCCGGCGCGCTGGTCGGGATGGCGATGACCGAGAAGCAGGGCGGCTCGGACGTGCGGTCCAACACCACCCGGGCGGAACCGACCGGCGGCGGCGGACCCGGCGGCGAGTACCGTCTCACGGGCCACAAGTGGTTCTGCTCCGCGCCGATGTGCGACGCGTTCCTCGTGCTCGCGCAGGCCCCCGGCGGGCTGTCCTGCTTCCTGCTCCCCCGCTGGCTCCCGGACGGCACGGCCAACGCCTTCCACCTGCAGCGGCTGAAGGACAAACTCGGCAACCGCTCGAACGCCTCCGGCGAGGTGGAGTTCCAGGGGGCCTTGGCGCGGCTGGTCGGCGAGGAGGCGCGCGGAGTCCCCACGATCATCGAGATGGTCGGGCACACGCGGCTGGACTGCGTCGTCGGCTCCGCCTCCGCGATGCGGCTCGCGGTCGCGCAGGCCACCTGGCACACCGCCCACCGCCGTGCCTTCGGGCGCGAGCTTGCCGAGCAGCCGCTGATGCGCGCGGTGCTCGCCGACCTCGCGGTCGAGTCCGAGGCCGCGACGGCCTCGGCGCTGCGCCTCGCGCGCGCCTACGACGCGGACGACAAGCCGCTGCGGCGCTTCGGCACCGCCGTGATGAAGTACTGGATCTGCAAGCGCGCCACGCCGCACGCCGCCGAGGCGCTCGAGTGCCTGGGTGGGAACGGCTACGTGGAGGAGTCGCCGATGCCCCGGCTGCTGCGCGACGCGCCGCTCAACGGCATCTGGGAGGGCTCGGGCAACGTGATGAGCCTCGACGTCCTGCGCGCGATCGCCCGCGAGCCCGAGGGGCTGGCCGCGTTCCTGGCCGAGTGCGAGCTGGGCCGCGGCGCGGACGCCCGCCTCGACGC
>JACCXR010000359.1 GCA_013696915.1 Euzebyaceae bacterium | reverse complement strand
CGGCGGCAGGTCCGTCACCTCGACGACGTCCACGGTCTCGACCCGCTGGACCAGGAGCTGGGCGATGCGGTCGCCGCGGCGCAGGCGGATCGGCTCGGAGGGGTCGAGGTTGACCAGGACGACGCTCACCTCGCCGCGGTAGCCGGCGTCGATCGTGCCGGGCGCGTTGACCAGAGCGAGCCCGGAGCGCGCGGCCAGGCCCGAGCGGGGGTGCACCAGGCCGACGCACCCCGGCGCCACGGCCACGGCCACGCCGGTCGGCACGACCGCTCGCTCCCCCGGCGCCAGCGTGACGTCCCGGCGCGCGCGCAGGTCCAGGCCGGCGTCGCCGGGATGGGCGTAGCGGGGCAGCGGGAGCCCCGGATCCAGCCTGAGGACCTCCAGGCGCGCCACGTCCGCGTCGACGCGGCCGGCGGCCCCGGGGCCCACGGGCTTGACCAGCACCAGGGAGTCGCGGACGTCGTCGTCGGTGAGCCGCAGCCACCGCGGCAGCGTGGCGACGACCCGATACCCGTGCTCGCAGTAGAAGTGCTCGCGTGCGGTACCGCCCCGGACGGTGAGCACGACGAACTCCAGGCCGCGGTCGGCCGCGACCGCCTCCAGCTCGGCGAGGACCCGCGCGCCGACCCCGCCGCCCCGCCGCGCCGGATGACGCTGGAGCCGCCGGATCGTCGCCCAGTGCGGCGACAGCGTGTCGGCGTTGTAGGTCAGGAAGCCGAAGGCCACCGGACGCTCGCCGTCGAAGCCGACGACCAGATCCTCCTGCTCGGCGGCGACGCGCGTGAAGGCGGCCTCGGCGACCGGCCGCACGACGTCCTCGGTCACGGGCGCCACGAAGCCGACGGCGCCACCCGCGTTGGTGACGGCGGCCCACATGGCGACGAGCTCGGCGACGAGGCGGTCGTCCAGGGGCGGGTTGCGCCTGAGTTCGAGCACGCGCGGTCGCTCCGACGGTTTGGCGGGACGGGCAGATCGGGCAGCACTGTAGGACACGGCAGGCGGAGGGCCCGGCGTCCGGGCCACGACAGAAGGCAAGCCGGACATGCAACCACTCACCCACCAGGTCTGGGCCAAGCACTACGTCGAGCTGCGTCCCCACATCATCCAGGAATGGCCCTACATCGAACCCATGGAGCTCGACGTCGTGGGTGACGACTTCGACGGGCTGGTTGAGCTGGTCCAGCGGACGACCGGTCTCACCGCCGACGACGTCCACCAGCGGCTGCGGACGCTGGACGTCGACGAACTCGGCCTCGGCAGCGGCGAGCAGCCCGACGACGGCGCACAGGGACACGCCAGCCTCGACCAGCTCCGGGTCGGGTCCGGCTTCGCCGAGTCCGAGCGCGACGCGATCGTGGCCCGGCTGCAGAAGCTCAACCGGCGCCTGAAGCGCTTCCCCGCCGACGGCACCGACCTGGAGCTGTCGGTGAAGGACCGCGACACCACCAAGCAGAGCGTCACGCTCGAGTGCTCGGTCCCCGGCTTCTCCCGCTTTGTCGCCACCTCCCGCGAGACCGACCTGCGCGACGCGCTCATGGACGTGCGCGAGGACCTGTGGCGCCAGGTCGACGATGCCGTGACCAAGCGCACCCAGGCCTCCCGCTGATGGGCGCGCGGCTGCGGTACGCGAAGGTGGTCGACCGCGACGCGTTCCTGCGTTCGGGCGGAACGGTCCGGCCGGGCCTGGACTCGCAGGTGCGCCTGCCGGCAGACACCGAGCCCGTGCACGCGGCGCCGTTCCTGGTGCTGCGGGCCTGGGAGGACGCCGACGGCGCGTTCACCGAGACCTGGCGGATCCTCGACCCGCACGGCCGGACCGTGCGCGCCCCGGTCGAGCGCGAGGTGCTCGCCACGCAGGGCGAGCTGGCCGACGAGGTCGCGGAGCAGCTGTTCGAGTACGCCGACGACGGCTACCAGCTCGTGCTCGAGGTGGACGGGGCGGAGGTCGCCCGCGCCGACTTCCCGGTGGTCGTCCACGTCGACGGCGACGACATCCCCGACCTGAGGTAGCCGAACGGCGGGCCGGCCGCCTTCAGGTGATGTTGCGCTCCGCCGCCCAGCGGGACAGCTGGTGCCGGTTGGTGAGCTGCAGCTTGCGGAGCACCGCGGACACGTGGGTCTCCACGGTCTTCGTCGAGATGAACAGCCGCTCGGAGATCTCGCGGTAGGTGTAGCCGCGGGCGACGTGCTGGAGCACCTCGCGTTCACGCGCCGTCAGCTGGGCGAGCTCGGAGTCGACCTGCACCACCGGGATCGCGGCGAACGCGTCGAGCACGAAGCCGGCCAGCTTCGGCGAGAAGACGGCGTCCCCGTCGGCGACCCGCCGGACCGCGTCGACGAGCTCGTCGGCCGAGAGGGTCTTCGTGACGTACCCGCGCGCCCCGGCGCGGATGATGTCGATGACGTCCTCGGCGGCGTCGGACGCCGATAGCGCGAGGAACCGCACCCCGGGCTCCGCGTCGCGCACCCCGTCGATCACCGCTCGACCGCCGCCGTCGGGCAGGTGCACGTCGAGCAGCACGACCTCCGGGCGGCTCGCGCGGATCCCCTCGACGGCGGACGCCACGTCGGCGGCCTCCCCGCAGATCCAGACCCGGTCGGCGATCTCGCTGCGGATCCCGGCCCGGAACAGGGTGTGGTCGTCGACGAGGAAGACCTTGGTCCGGGCCCGCATGGAGCCGAGTGTCGCAGCCGCGGTGCGCACGGGCCTCACGGCGCTCGCCGGGCCACGGTCATCTCGACCTCCGTCCCCGCTCCGGGCGCCGACGTCACACGCGCGTGGCCGCCGCGGCGCCGCAGCCGGCCCGTGATCGACTCGGCGATGCCGCGGCGGTCCCCGTCGACCGCAACCGGGTCGAACCCGACCCCGCGGTCCCGGACGAAGACGGTGGCGGCGTCCTCCGACGTCTCCGCGTAGACGGCCACGCGGTCCACCCGGCTGTGGCGCGCGGCGTTCACCAGCGCCTCCCTGGCCGCGGCGACGAGCGCGGCGAGGCCCTCGTCGAGCGGGGCGTCCCCGACGGTCACCACCTCGACCCGCACGCCGTGGAGCCGTTCCACCTCCTCGGCCGCGGACGCGACCGCCGCGGCGAACGACCCACCGTCCCCGGCCGGGGCCCCGCCGGTCAGCCACGTCCGCAGCTCGCGCTCCTGGCGTCGCGCGAGCACCGTCACCTCCGCCGGATCGCCGGTCCTGCGCTGGATCAGCGCGAGGGTCTGGAGCACGGAGTCGTGGAGGTGCGCGGCGGTCTCGGCGCGCTCCTGGGAACGGATCCGCTCGGCGCGCTCCTGGGCGAGCGCGGACTCCGCCTCGCGGCGCAGGCGGTCGTTGCGACGGAGCACGTCTGCGGTCCACGCCAGGACGGCCGCTGCGACGACGTAGAAGACGACGTTCTCGACGGCCTGGCTGACCGGGACGGTCGCGTCCCCGTCGACGAAACCGAGCCGGCCGAGCGTGGCCGCGGAGAGCGCGCCGGCCGCGATCAGCCCGCCCGTCAGCCCGCGGGCCCAGACCGCGAGCACGACGGCGGTGAAGGGGAACCCGCCGAAGAACGTCGTCCGCTGACCGGCGACCACCGTGGGACCGGCGATCGTCCACGACGCGACCGCCAGGTCGGCGGCCAGCCACCACCACGAGCGCAGACCGCCGGGCTGCGCCCCCCGAGCGACCGTCGCGGCGGCCCACCCGGCGGCCAACACCACGGTCGCGAGCGTGACGGCCGGGTCGGCGCTCTCCGTGGTCGCGAGGACCACGGCCCCGAGCAGCGCGAGCCACGTCGCGCCGACGACGCGGAAGCCGAGCACCACCCGGCGCAGGGCACGCTCGATCCCGGGCTCCCCGGAAGGATCGGCGGAATCCGTCACGCGGGCATTGTCGCAGCGGCGGCTTCGGCCGATGTCACGCCGCTGTGACAAAATGGGCGGAAGGTCGCGGAAGGTCCAGGGAACACCCCGCCCGACGACGCCTTCCCCCGGCCGTGTCCCCGCCTGGGTGGGCGGGGCGTGCGTGACCCGGCGCTAGACTCGCCTCGGCACGAACGGCTGACTTGGAGGAACGATGAGGGCTGGACGCCCCCGCCGGTCGGGGATGCGGACCTGGGTGCCGGTCGTGCTGGGCGGGCTGCTCCTCGGGGCGTGCGAGACGGCGGCGCTCGGCGGCGACACCGGCGAACTGCCCATGAACGCCCTCGACCCGGCCGGGCCGATCGCACGGCTGCAGGACAACCTGTGGAACGTCGTCTTCCCGATCGCGGTCTTCGTCTTCGTCCTGGTCCAGGGACTGATCCTGTTCGCCGTGTTCCGCTTCCGGGACCGCGGCGACGGGACTCCGCCGAGGCAGGTCGCGGGCAACACGCGCCTGGAAGTGCTGTGGACCATCATCCCGGCGCTGATCCTCGCCGGGATCGCCGTGCCGACCGTGCGCACGATCTTCGAGCTGGCGGACCCCCCTGCGGAGGACGCGCTGATCGTCGAGGTCGTCGGCAAGCAGTACTGGTGGGAGTTCACGTACCGCACCGAGCAGGACCCCGCAGACGACGTCGTCACGGCGAACGAGCTCCACATCCCGACGGGGCGGGAGGTCTACATCGAGCTGAACGGCCGCGACCCGGAGAGCGGCGTCGACGTCATCCACAGCTTCTGGATCCCCAGGCTCGCGGGCAAGGCCGACTACGTCCCGGGCCACACCCGCACGATGCGGATCGCCGCCGACGAGCCGGGCACGTACCCCGGGCAGTGCGCGGAGTTCTGCGGCCTGTCCCACGCGAACATGAAGATGGTGGTGGTCGCCCACGACCCCGCCGAGTTCGACGAGTGGTTCGCCCACCAGGCGGAGCCCGCGGACGCCGAGGTCGACGGCCAGATCGCCGAGGGCGCCGAGATCGTCGGCCAGCAGTGCGTCGGCTGCCACGCGGTCGACGGGCTCGAGACCAGCGCCGGCGTGCAGATCGCGCCCAACCTCACCCACTTCGCCCTGCGCGAACGGTTCGCCGGCTACATCCTCGACACCACCGCCGACAACCTGCACGCCTGGATCACCGACCCCCAGGACCTCAAGCCGGGCGCGCAGATGCCGGCGTTCGGCGAGAGCCTGACCTCAGAGCAGATCGACGCCGTGGTCGCCTACCTGCAGACCCTGGAGTAGCTGATGACCACCACC
>JACCXR010000352.1 GCA_013696915.1 Euzebyaceae bacterium | reverse complement strand
GTTGTCGGCGTGCATGAGGCCAAGACCCAGCTGTCACGCCTGCTCGGACGGGTCGAGGCGGGCGAAGAGATCGACCTGGCAAGGCGGGGCAAGGTCATCGCGACGCTCGTCCCTGTACGGCGGCGCGCGCCGCGACTGGGGTCGATGCCCGAGATCGTCGTCGCCGAGGACTTCGATGCGCCGCTGCCTCCGGAGATCGCCGACGCGCTGGGGGCATGAGGATCCTTCTCGACACTCACGTCGTGCTCTGGGCGCTCACCGACCCGGCGCGACTCGGCCGGAGGCGAGAGCTGGTCGCCGACCCGGACGCGACGCGCATGCTGTCGGCCGTGGTGGTCTGGGAGGTCGCGATCAAAGTCGGCCTCGGGCGTCTGCACCTGGGCGCGTCCGTCGGCGACTGGGCCTGGCGGGCTCGTCGGGACCTCCAGGCGGAGAGCGTGGCGATCAGCGAGGCCCACGTCGCGGGGGTCGCGGACCTCCCGCACCATCATCGCGACCCGTTCGACCGGCTGCTCGTGGCGCAGGCACGGCACCTTGGCGTGCCAATCGTCACCGCCGACCGGCTGCTGTCCGCATACGACGTCGAGGTCCTCGATCTCACCTGATGGGCCACGGCAAACGGGCAGCGCCGCCGCGACGACCCCGCGGACACCTGCGTGGACTGCTCGGGTGCCGGCAGCTGGAAGGTCGGCGCGCGCCCCTGACGCGCGCCCTGTCCCGCACCGGGCCAGGGCCGAATGATTCGGTGATTCGGTGATTCGGTGAGCGCATGAGCGGCGCGCGGGGTCCGGGCGGCGTACGTACATTGGTCCCCGGAGCGTACGGAGAGAGGTCCATCGGGTGGCGATCAGCCTCGGAGTTGCGAGCGAACATCTACCGTCTGCTCGACGAGGTGGTGGAGACCGGCGTTCCCCTGGAGCTGGTGCGCAAGGGAACCCGCTTGCGGATCGTGCCGGTGGAGCAAGGCTCGAAGCTCGACCGCATCAAGGAAGACCCGGACCTCATCGTGAGCGATCCGGAAGATCTTGTGCATATCGACTGGTCGGTGTACTGGCGGCCATGATCCATCTCGACACGCACGTGCTGGTGTGGCTGTCCGGCGGGGAAGCAGGAGCGTGTGCCGGCGGCGGCGCGGGAGCGGCTTCAGGGCGAGCGGGTGAGCTGTGCCCCGATGGCGCAGCTGGAGCTGGCCCACCTGTACGAGATCGGTCGGATCACGCGCGGGGCCAGCGACGTCCTGGGCGTGCTGGCCCCGGCGCTCGGTCTCGCCGTGTCGGCTGCGCCGTTCGCCGCCGTTGTGGCGTACGCGCTCGACCTGACCTGGACACGAGACTCGTTCGACCGGCTCATCGCCGCCAACGCGCTTGTTGATGGAGCCGGACTGCTCACCGCCGACGAGTCGCTCCTCGCCAACTGGCCAACTGCCCGGCCGCCTTCTGGCAGCAGGTGGGCACTCCCTGATCTGACCGGCTGCCCGTCCGACACCGAGCGGGGCGGGATCACCGGGTTCTCGGTGGCCAGGATCGCGTAGCGGCCGAGCCCCAGCAGTTCCAGAGCGGCGTCGTCGAGGCCGCGGCGAGTCCAGTAGACGGGATGGATCGCGGTCATCGGGTGCCTCCCTGTGCGTGGTGGCGTGGCGCCCCAGGCGCGGCGGTGAGCACCGCCGTCTCGAAGGGGAAGACGACGCCGTGGTCGTCGGTGTGGGGGGTCAACGCGTCGGTGGCGTCGCGGATCAGCGCGTCCTGCACGTCGGGGTCGAGCTGGCTGCCGACCTCGCCGAGCGGAGAGCTCGCCGTCTCCGCGCAGCAGTGCACCGGCGGATGAGAAGCGGGCGCTCCACACCGCGATGCGCACGTCGATGGCCGTGAACCCCGCCTGCCGCACCAGCGCGCGCAGCTCGTCGGCGTCGCCGAGGGCGTAGGGCGAGCGCAGCGCGGTGCCGGCGTCCGCGCCGAGGTGGCGCGTCAGGGCGTCGATCAGCGCCGCGTAGCCCGGCTGGTGCGCGATCGAGCGGCAGGTCGACACCCCCAGGCGGCCGCCTGGCCTGGCGATGCGGCGCATCTCCGCGAGCGCGGCCGCCGGGTCGTAGAAGAACTGCAGGCCCTGCTGGCACAGCACCACGTCGATGCTGGCGTCTGCCAGCGGGAGCTGCTCCGCGCCGGCCTCGTGCCAGCGGATCGGTGCGGGCATGCCCGCGGCGGCGGCGCGTGCCACGGCGAGCATCCCGGGGTTGACGTCCACGGCGGTCACCTCGCCGCCCGAGCCGACGCGCGCGGCTGCGTGGCGGGTGACGACGCCGGTTCCGCAGGCGATGTCGAGCACCCGCTGGCCGGGCGCCACCTCGACCCCGTCGATGAGGTCTGCAGCCCAGGGGTCCATGAACACCGGGACGAGGTAGCGCTCGTAGGCCGCGGCGCTGCCCTCGGCGAGTTGCCACCCGTGCGTCTGTGCGATTGCCATGGCGGTTCTCCCCGTTCTCGTCGTGCTCGTCTGCCGGGAACGACGTTGGCGCAACCGGAGGCGGGGAGCATGGGTGGAACTACCCCGCCAGGGCCGCCCGGCCCCGCGCGCCCAGCGCCACGAACGCGGCGGCCCGATGGTCCCCGCCCTGGTAGTAGCCGGCGTAGGCGCGCTCCCGCAGCGCCAGCGCGCGCGGGTTCGCGGTAGTCTCACGAACGCGGAAGTCGGTGTTGGTGCTCCGGGCGGGAGAACGCGTGACCCACGAGACGGCCGGCAGGCCGGGACTCGGCTTCAGCGACGTCGATCAGAACCCCATGCGTGCTGCCATGATCGCGGGGATGGACGCGACCGGCCGCTGGCCGGCGGTGCAGACGCTTCGGTCATGGGAGCGCTCCCGCCTCCGGTTGCGGCCGGGTGAGCACCTGCTGGACGTCGGCTGCGGCACCGGCGACGTGCTCGTCGGCCTGGCGGCCGACGTGCCGCTCGGCCGGGGGGTGGGGGTGGACGCGAGCGCCGAGATGCTGGACGAGGCGAGCCGACGCGCACGGCGTGCAGGCGTGGCCGTCGAACTCGTGAAAGGCGACGCCGCGAAGATTGAGTTCCCCGACGGGGCCTTTGACGCGTGCCGCTCGGAACGGACGCTGCAGTGGCTGCGCGACCCGGACGCCGCGCTACGCGAGCTGGTGCGCCTCGCTCGCCCCGGCGGGCGCGTCGTCGTCACGGACACGGACTGGCGTACGTTCTTGGTCGACCACCCCGACCCGGACCTGGCCGCGAAGATCCTCGCCGGGCTCGCGACCACCCGCGGGGCGGGGCACTCCGTCGGCGGCAGGCTGCTCAACCTGCTGCGCGACGCGGGTGCCCAGCAGGTCGAGGTGGCAGCCGCGACGCACACATGGACGGCCTGGGATCCGGACCGCACCGCCCAGCCTTCAGGCTTCGTCCCGCTGCGAGCTGCGGCGGGTGGGCTGGTGGAGGCAGGACACATCGGGGTCGAGGACCTCGACCGCTTCATCGCCTTGCAGGAGGACGCCGCTCGTCATGACCGGCTGTTCATGTCCCTGACGATGTTCTCGGCCGCCGGAGTGGCACCGTGACCGGACCTCCCGGCCGGTTGCAGCTCCGCCACGGGGGGCGCACGTCGGGCCGCGCGGCGGTTGTCGCCTCCGCCGGGACTGCCGAAAAGGGGCAAGCCCGGGCGCCGAGAGGTTGAGCCCGTCGGCGCCGCTGGCGTACCCTGGTCAGCGGCGGTACTCCGGTCCCTGGGTCCGGCCCGTCCGCGGGCGACGGAGGGCACGGAGGACCGCCATCTCTTTGCCCGTACGACTCCGGTGGGGGCGGCGCCGGTCACGGACCTCACGGCTCCTCGGCGGCGACGCGGACGTCGGACGGCGCCGGCACGCGGGTCGGCGCCAGGCCGCGGCGGGCGCAGGCGAGGGCGAACCAGCGGGCGTCCCGGACGGCGCAGCACCGCGGGTCGTTGTTGAAGTACGCGAAGACATCCTCAGCGTCCGGCCACAGCCGCTCCACCGTGCCCGCGCGCGCTGCCAGGGCCGTCCGGCCGTAGCAGGGCCAGCGGCCGCCGCCCTCGTGGAACCGCAGGTAGCCCCAGTCGGCGGTGCGCCATTCCGGCGTCACCCAGCGGGAGCGGCGGTCGGCGAGCACGAGGGCGGCGTTGCGCGCGGCGAGCACCTCGCGCACCTCGGGGGTGAACCAGGAGTCGTGCCGCAGTTCGACGGCGACCCGCAGATGCCCGGGGAACTCGTCGAGCGCTCGGGCCAACCGCGGCGGATCGGCGTGGAAACGCTCGGGCAGCTGCAGCAGGAGGGGCCCGAGCTTCGGCCCGAGCAGCAGCGCCCGTTCCAGGAACCGGGCGACGGGCTCGGCGGGGTCGCGGAGCTGCTTCATGTGGCTCAGGTACTGGCTCACCTTCGGCGCGACCACGAAGTCGTCCGGGGTGTCGGCGGCCCAACGCTGGAAGGCCTCGGGCTTCGGCAGCCGGTAGAACGTCGCGTTGACCTCGACGGTCGAGAACCGGGCGGCGTAGTGCAGGAGCCATTTCCGACGGGGCATCCGGGGCGGGTAGAACGCCCCGGCCCAGTCGCCGTACTGCCACCCGGAGGTGCCGACCCACACCGGCATGCGCCTGACCTA
>JACCXR010000287.1 GCA_013696915.1 Euzebyaceae bacterium | reverse complement strand
CGGCACCCCCGATCGACGCTGGCGAATCGCCGGCGCCGCCGGAGGCGTCCCCATCCGCCGCGCCGACGCCGTCCCCGGCGCAGCCCGGGGGTGAGCTCGACCGGGTCGCGACCGTCGCCGCCGCCGTCCTGCCCGCCGTGGTGCAGGTCAACATCGACGGGGCGGAGGAGTTCGCGGGCGCGTCCGGGAACGGCTCCGGCGTCGTCTACCGCGCCGACGGCTACATCATCACGAACAACCACGTCGTCTCCGGCGCCCGCGACCTCGAGGTCCTGTTCGCCGACCGCAGCATCGAGCCGGCGCAGGTCGTCGGCACCGATCCGGACAACGACCTCGCCGTGATCAAGGTCGACGCCAACGACCTTCCGGTCATCGAGATCGGTGACTCCTCCCGCCTGGTGGTCGGCCAGCTGGCCGTCGCCGTCGGCAGCCCGTTCGGCCTCGGGGGATCCGTCACCGCCGGGGTGATCAGCGCGATTGACCGGCCGATCGACATCCGGGCGCCCGACGGACGGCCGGTCCGGCTGCCGAACGTGATCCAGACCGACGCGCCGATCAACCCCGGCAACTCGGGCGGCGCGCTCGTCGGCGGCGACGGGCGCCTGATCGGCATCAACTCCGCCATCCTCACGGCCGGCCAGCCCGCGAACGCCGGGGTCGGCTTCGCGATCCCGGCGAGCACCGTCGTCGACATCGCCGACGAGCTGATCGACAACGGCTTCGTCCGCCATCCTTTCCTCGGGGTCCGGGGCAACACGCTGAACCGCGAGACCGCCGAGCGGCTCGGCGTCGAGAAGGGCGTGTTCATCGAGGTCGTCGAGGAGGGGACGCCGGCGGCCGAGGCCGGGCTGCGGGCCGGCGACGTCGTCGTGGCGGTCGACGGCACTCCGGTCGAGTCCATGGACGACCTGTTCCTCGCGGTCCGCGACAGCGAGGTCGGGGCGGCGGTTACGATCGACTTCGTCCGCAACGGTGAGGAGCGCACGGCCGAGGCCGTCCTCGCCGAGGCCCCGCAGAACTGACAGGCGCACGCTCATGGGAAACCTCGGGTTCTGGGAGATCGTCGCCCTGGCGGTGCTCGCGCTGATGATCTTCGGCCCCGAGCGGCTCCCGGAAATGGCCCGCAACGTCGGCAAGGCGGTGTCGACCTTCCGGCGGGAGGCGACGAGCACGCTCGACGAACTGAAGCGGCAGGCCGACCTCGAAGACATCCGCGGCGTCGCCGACGAGTTCCGAACGACCGCGGCCGAGCTGAAGAAGACGTCCGCACTCACCGGCCCCATGGCCTCCCCGGCCCGGCCGCGCAGCACCCGCCCGCCGACGGTCTCGGCCGAGACCAGCGCACCGTTCGACCCCGACGCGACGTGACGGGGCGGGCGGTCCGCCCGGCACCCTGGATCACGCGGGGCGTGCTCGGCGCCGGGCTGCTCGCGGGCACATGGTACGGCCTGCGCTCCCCCGCGCTGCAGCGGCTCGACGTGCGCGTCGGCGACGCCGTCCGCCATCGGGGCAGCCCGTCGGTCGACCGGGCGGTGACCGCGACGACGGACCTCGGGTCGATGTACGCGGTGCTCGGCATGAGCGCGGCGCTCGCCGCCGCCGGCCGGCGACGGACGGCCGCCGACGTGCTCGGCGTCGGGGTCGCGGCCTGGAACCTGTCGCAGGCCAACAAGACCCGCGTCCGCCGGGCCCGCCCCTACGAGGCCGACGGCGTCCGGCGGCTCGTGCGGCCCCCGACCGGGTCGTCGTTCCCCTCGGGCCACGCAGCCGTCGGAGCGGCGGTGATGACGGTCCTCGCCGAGGCCGCCCGCGGCCGCGCCGGCCGCCGCCTGCTCGCGGCGATCGGGGTCTACGTCCCGCTCAGCCGGGTGTACGTCGGGGTGCACTACCCGACCGACGTGCTCGGCGGGGCCGGGATGGGGCTGGCGCTCGGGGCGGTGTGGCGGGGGCCGGTCGCCGCGATCAGCCGCGCCGCCGTGGCGTGGGGCTGGCGGGCGGCCGTCCCCGTCGTGCGGCTCGCGGCCTGGGCGGCGTTCGGCGTGCGGCTCCACCGACGGGCCGTGTCACCCCCGGCGGCAGCCCCCGCCGCCGCCTGAGCGCCGCCCCCGGCCGGGGGCGGCGTCAGCAATCCCATGACGGTCGCAGCGCGACCGCCACCACCGAGGTCACGAGAATCGCCCCGGACGAGCCTCGGCGATTCCCGGATCAGCATTTCATGACGGTCGCTGCGCGACCGCCACAACCGAGGTCATGAGAATCGCCTCGGACGAGCCTCGGCGATTCACGGATCAAAGGGCCAGCGGGAGGCTCCGTCCGACGAGCGAGCGCTTCGAGCGCCCGAGTCGCTTGGCGACGTCGACGATCCGCTGGCTGGTCGGCGAATCCGGATCCCCGGCGACCAGCGGCACGCCGGCGTCGGCGCCCTCGCGGAGGCGCGGGTCGATCGGGATCGACCCCAGCAGCTCCGTGTCGAGTTCGGCCGCCAGCAGCTGGCCCCCGCCCTCGCCGAAGATGCGGTACTCCCTGCCGGTGTCGGGTGCGACGAACGTCGCCATGTTCTCGACGACCCCCACGACCTTCATGCCGGTCTGCGCGGTCATCTGGCCAGCCCGCAGCGCCACCCGCTGGGCCGCCTGCTGGGGTGTGGTGACCAGGACCATGTCCGCGTTCGGGAGCATCTGCGCCAACGAGATCGCGATGTCGCCCGTGCCGGGCGGCAGGTCGCAGAGCAGGAAGTCGAGGTCGCCCCAGTGCACGTCGGCCAGGAACTGCTGCAGCGCGCGGTGCAGCATCGGCCCGCGCCAGATCACCGGCCGCTCAGTGTCGACGAAGAACCCGATCGAGATGATCTTGCACCCGTGCGCCTGCAGCGGCATGACCATGTTGTTGAACGCGACCGGCCGGCCGGAGACGCCCATCATCCGGGGGATGGAGTAGCCCCAGATGTCGGCGTCGAGGATGCCGACCTCGAACCCGTCGCGGGCCAGTGCCACCGCGAGGTTGGTCGTGATCGACGACTTGCCGACTCCGCCCTTGCCGGAGGCGACGGCGATGACCTTCGTCTGCGAGTCGACCTGCGCGAACGGGATCACCGGCTGGCCGCCCGGGGCCTTCTCCGGCCCGCCGCGCACCTTTTGGGTCACCGCCGCACGCTGCTGGTCGTTCATCGACCCGAGCGCCACGTCGACCGTCTCGACGCCGGCGACGGTCTTCACCGCCGCCGTCACGTCGCGGGTGATGCGGTCCTTCATCGGGCAGCCCGGCACCGTGAGGAGCACGTGCACCCCCACCCGCGCGCCGTCGACCTGCACGTCGGCGACCATGTCGAGCTCGGTGATCGGCTTGCCGATCTCCGGGTCGTTCACGGTCGCCAGGGCCTCGAGGACCTGGTCGCGGGTGGGCACGGGAGCACGCTCCTGGCGGGGGTTCGAGGGGCGGCGCGCGTCCGCCCGCCGCCGCGCCAATGGTATCGACCCGTTCCCCTGGCCGCAGTCTACGGCCGGGGCTCCGGCCTACGCCGAGGCTTGGAGCGCCGCAGCACGCCGGCGAGCCGGGCGAGCAGGACGTCCATGTCGAACGGCTTCGTGAGGTAGTCGTCGGCGCCGGCGCGCAGGCCCTCCAGCTCGACGGCGGGGTCGTCGGTGCCGGTGACGATGACGACGGGGATGTCGGTGGACACCGGCCGCGCCCGCAGCTCCCTGGTGACGGCGTAGCCGTCCATGTCGGGCAGCCCCTTGTCGAGCAGAACGGCGTCGGGGCGCTCGCGGTGGACGGCCTCCAGCGCGCCGGCGCCGTCGACGGCCTCGATGACCTCGTAGTCACCGGCGAGCATCGCCGCGATCGTGGCGCGCACGGCGTCGTCGTCGTCGACGACCAGCACCCGTGGGAGCCGGTCGGGCTCGTCGTGGCGATGGTCCTGCGCCGGCGTGCCGCAGCTCGGGCACATCTGCCATCCCCGCTCCAGCGAGCGGTTGCAGCCGGTGCACGGGTTCGGGCGCAGGTTCGCGCCGCACCAGGGGCACAGCGAGTAGTCGTCCTCGACGTCCTGGGCGCAGACCGGGCACGCGCCGGCGTCGGCAAGGTCGGCGGGGGTGACCCGCAGGACCTCCTCCAGCGTCGTCTCCCCGCGCATCGCCTTGTCCAGGCCGTCCTCGCGCAGGCTGCGCATGCCGCCGACGCGCGCGGCGCGGCGGATCGCGGCCTCGGCGACCGCGCCCGCCAGCAGCTCCCGGACCGCACCGTCCACGGTGAGGATCTCGAAGATCCCGGTCCGGCCCCTGTAGCCGGTGTGGTTGCAGGTCTGGCAGCCGGCGCCGGTCACGAATCGCCCGTGCTCGACGTTCTGGGGGGACAGGTGCAGCTGCGCCATCTGCCGCTCGGTGGGCGGCGTGGGCCTGGCGCACTCCGAGCACACCCGCCGGGCCAGGCGCTGGGAGATGATCAGCGACAGCGAGCTGGTGATCAGGTAGGGAGGGATGCCGAGGTCACGCAGCCGGACGACGGCGCTCGGCGCGTCGTTCGTGTGCAGCGTCGAGAACACCAGGTGGCCGGTGAGCGACGCCTGGAGGGCCAGCTCGGCCGTCTCGGGGTCGCGGATCTCCCCGACCATCACGATGTCGGGGTCCTGCCGCAGGACGGTCCGCAGCGCCTTGGAGAACGTGAAGCCGATCCGGTCGTTCACCTGCGTCTGGTTCACCCCGCCCAGCTCGTACTCGATCGGGTCCTCGATCGTGATCAGGTTGTGGGCCTCGCCGGCGAGGTGGCCGAGGAACGCGTACAGCGTCGAGGTCTTGCCGGCGCCCGTCGGCCCCGTGATCAGCACCAGCCCCTGAGGTCGCTCGACGGTGCCGAGGACGTGCGCCATCTGCTCCGGCGTGAACCCGACATCGCTCACCTGGAGCTGCTCGGCGCCCTTGCGCAGCAGGCGGATGACGATGGTCTCGCCGTAGAGCGACGGGAGCGAGGACACTCGCAGGTCGACCGCCGCGTGCTTGCTGCGGAACTGGCCGCGGCCGTCCTGTGGGCGCCGACGCTCGGCGATGTCCATCCCGGACATCAGCTTGAGCCGCGAGATCAGCGGCCCGCTGGCCGTTCGGGGGACGGTCATCACCTGGTGGAGCACGCCGTCGATGCGGTAGCGCACCGCGGTCTCGCGGTGTCCCGGCTCGACGTGGATGTCAGACGCGCGGGTGTCGACGGCGTCGGCGATGATGCCCTCGGCGAGGCGGATGACCGGGGCGTCGCTGACCGACAGCTCCGCCTCGAGCTCCTCAGCGACGGTGTCGCCGGCGGTGACCGTGGTGTCCATCGCGTCGATGAGCTCGTTGGCGCGCTGGTCGAAGCCGTAGAGCTTCCGCAGTGCGGACTCGATCGTCCCCGCGGGTGCGACGACCGCGCGGATGCGACGCGCTCCTGCGGCGAGGCGGACGTCGTCGAGCGAGACGATGTTCGTGGGGTCGGCGCAGGCCACGACCAGCGTGCCGTCGTCCTCGCGCCACAGCGGCAGGGCGTGCGTGCGCTCGGCCAAAGCCGCGGGGATCACGGCCGCCATGCCCTCGTTGGCCGGCAGAGACCCCGACCCGATGAACTCCAGGCCGAGTTGGCCGGCCACCGCCCGCGCCACCTCGACGTCGCTCGTGAGGCCCAGCCGGACGACGGTCTCGCCCAGGCGCTCCTTGCGACCGTTCGCGACGGTGCCGGACTGCAGTGCCAGCTGGAGCTGCTCGTGGGTCAGGACGCCCGCGTCGACCAGCAGCTCGCCGAGACGGCGCCGGGAGCGGACGGGTGGTCGGGTCATCGCGGTCGCGGTCTGTTCGGCCATGGCCCCTCTTCGGTACATTCCGGCCGATCTTTACGGTTGCGGGCGAATGTCCCGCCCGTCCCGGAGCCGCGGTGCCCTCGATCTTCCGGCGCGTCCTGCCTGCCGGACTCCTGGTCGCCCTGGTGCTCGGGGCGTCCGCCTGCCAGCTGCGGGTCGGGGTCGACGTCGAGGTCACGCGCGACGGCAGCGGTCGCCTGCGTCTCGCCCTCGCCGCCGACCGGGAGCTCCTCGACCGCGCCGCCGAGGCCGGCGCCGATCCGCTCGACGAGGTCGCCGCGGCCGGCGCCGCCCTGCGATCGGACGGCTGGGAGGTCACCGACGTCACGGACGCCGCCGGCGGCCGCGAGGTGGCGCTGTCCACCCGCTTCGCCGACCCCGGGGAGTTCGACGCGCTGGCGGCCGGCCTCGCCGAGGCCTTGTCCGCCCCGGAGGTGCGGATCCTCGACCCGATGACCCTCGCGGTCGACGCCGACCGCATCACGCTCACCGGCGGTGCGGGGCTGGTGCCCACCGACCTCGTCACGGAGGCGGGCCTCCAGCCGGCCGACGCGGTGCGGCTCGCGCGGGAGCAGGATGCCGTCGCCTACCGCATCGACGTGCGGCTCCCCGCCGAGGTCCTGGAATCCACCGCGACGCGGGTGCAGGGGTCGGTGCTGACCTGGGAGATCGCGCCGGGCGAGCGGGTGGAGCTCCGAGCCGTCGGGGTCCGGCCGGGACCGCCGCTCCTGCCGCTCGTCGGCGGAGCGCTGGCCGGCGGGGCGACGGCGACGGCCGGGGTG
>JACCXR010000282.1 GCA_013696915.1 Euzebyaceae bacterium | reverse complement strand
TGACCAACTTCCTGTCCAACGCGCGCAAGTACGGCGACCCGCCCGTCACCGTCACGGCTGCGCCCGCCGGCGAGGCCGTGGAGATCGCCGTCACGACCACGGCTCGGGCGTGCCCACCGACCTCGTCCCGCAGCTGTTCGAGCGCTGCTGGGCGGCTACCGGGTCGTCGACGAGCACCTCGCCTCGGCGCCGCCGGCCCGCAACGCGCCGGTGCTGCTGGCGCTGCTGGGCGTGTGGTACCGCGACGTGCTGGGTGCCGCCACCACCGCGGTGCTGCCCTACGCCGAGGCGCTCGCGCGCTTCCCCGCCTACCTGCAGCAGCTGGACATGGAGTCCAACGGCAAGCGCGTGGACCTGGCGGGCGAGCCGGTGGCCTGGGACACCGGGCCCGTGGTGTGGGGCGAGCACGGCACCAACGGCCACCACGCGTTCTTCCAGCTGCTGCACCAGGGCACCGAGCTGGTGCCATGCGACTTCATCGGCTTCCTGCGCCCGCTGCACGGGCCGGTGGGCCACCACGACCTGCTGATGGCCAACTGCTTCGCCCAGACCGAGGCGCTGGCGTTCGGCAAGACCGCCGACGAGGTCGCCGCGAGGGCGTGCCGGCAGAGTGGTCGCGCACCGCACCTTCCCCGGCAACAAGCCCTCCACCACCATCCTCGCGTCAACCCTGACCCCGGCGGTGCTCGGCCCGCTGCTCGCCCTGTACGAGCACAAGGTGTTCGTGCAGGGCGTGCTGTGGGCGTCAACTCCTTCGACCAGTGGGGGGTGGAGCTGGGAAAGGCGCTGGCGCAGCGCATCGCCCCGGAGCTGACCGCGGGTGGGGAGCCGGCGCTGGGGCATGACAGCTCCACAAACGCCCTCATCCGCCGCTACCGGGCGGCCCGCTGAGGTGACATCGTCGCCTCAGCCGTGGCGGCGCCGTGCGAGGCGACATTGTCGGCTGCATCCGGGCGGCCGCGCCGGTGCGGTGTCGGGACGGGCTCCCGCGCAAGCCGCGGCCGGCGCGTGGTGGTCAGCTGGAGCGCGGGTCGATGCGGTACTCGCCCGACTCGTGGTCGAACCGGCGGCGCCACACCTCGCAGAGCGGCCGCGGACGCACGACGATGTTGTAGGTCATGTGCTCGGCGGGGTTGAAGATGCGGTGGACCTCGCCCGGCTGCACCACGTCGACGGCACCGTCGTCTAAGGACCTCGTCGCGGATGACCTGCAGGCTGGCCCGCCCGGGCGCGACGTCCTCGCCGCGTGCGTAGCGGATGTAGCGCGACGGTCCCCGGTAGACGCCGTACACCGCCCAGCACTCGCCGTGATCGTGCGCCCCGGTGACGTGGCCGGGACCGTGCACCGAGGCGTGCAGCAGGAAGTGGCGCTGCGGGTCGCTCCACACCTGGTAGGACTTCTGGCGCCCCTCGTACAGCTCCATCAGCGACGGCTCGGCCAGGGCGGCCTGCAGGGCACGGGTGATGGCATCCGTGGCGTGCTCGGTGGTGCCGCCTCGGTCGGCGATGTCGGTCAGTGCGGTGATCAGCGTCTGCGACGCCCGCCCCGGCACCTGCTGTCCGGTGGTGCTGTCAGTCATCGGCATGCTCCTGCCCGCCACGATGGGTTCTGCGGCCGTGGCCGCGGGTCGCCGCGCCAGCCGCCATTCGACCACATCGCGGCCCGACTGCCGGGCATCGGCGGGAACCCGGAGGCCGAACTGGTCAACGGCTGGCGGCGTATGATGCGGCCCCGCTGCGGGCGGCCATGGGGTCATCGGGAGGGATGCGCGTGGGAGGCAGTGAGCCGGCCAACGGGCAGGTTCACGGGGCCTTGCAGGTTCACGGGACCCTGGTGGAGCTGACCCCGCTCATCCGCGGCGTGATCGCGGCGCGGATGCGTGATCCCGGTGTCGTCGACGACCTCGTGCAGGAGACGCTGGCGCGCGTCATGACCACAGCTTCGCGGCTGGACGACGGTGCGCTGGCTCCCTACGCCGTGGTGGTGGCACGCAACCTGGTGAACCAGCAGTGGCGTACCGAGGAGCGTGCCCGGCGGCACGCACACCGGTTCCTCGACCCGGCCGAACCCCACCGGCCTGAGGATGATGTCCTGCGACTCGAGGAGAACCAGGCGGTGACCTCCGCCTTGGCTCGGTTGTCGCAAGGGGAACGGCAGACGCTGCTCGCGCACGAGCTCGAGGGGCGTGCTACGGCGGAGATGGCAGCTGAGTCCGGGTCGACGACCGGCGCCGTGGCGGCCCAGCTCCATCGCACGCGGGCCAAGCTGCGCGTGGAGTACCTGCTCGCCCTCGAACAGAGCCGGCTGCCCAGTCACCGGTGTCGGCCTGTACTGCTGGCGCTTTCAGGGGGAGACCGCAGGCGGCAGCGGGAGTTGGACGCCGCCGGCCACCTGCTCGAGTGCCAGTTCTGCTCTCAGCTCAGTGGTCCGCTGCTGGATCGCCTGCAGGCCGACAACGACGATGAGGAAGCGCTGCTTCCCATCCAGTCGGACAAGGACGTCGTGGTGGCGCGTCAACGTGGCCGGGAGATAGCCGCGCAGATCGGTTTCTCACCCACCGACTTGACCCTCATCGCGACCGCGATATCGGAGATCGCGCGGAACGCCGTCCGCTTCGCCGACCGTGGGCAGATGCGCATCCGGACCATCGAGGGCTCGGCCCGGCGGGGGGTCGTGATCGTCGCCCGTGACCGGGGGCCCGGCATCCCCGATGTGCAGCGCGCGCTCGAGGATGGCTACAGCACGTATGGCGGGATGGGACTCGGCCTGCCCGGTGCGAGCCGCCTGATGGACGAGTTGCACATCGTCTCCGAGCTCGGCAAGGGCACGACCATCACGATGACCAAGTGGTGTACTGATCCCTGACCCTGGCCCCATGGCGGCGCCGAGGGAAAGCCTCTCATCGACGTATCGGAAGGGAAGACCATGGAGTCACCCGCAGAGCAGGATGCTTCCACCGACCACGAACAGCTGCTGCCGGAGCTCGTCGCTCACCTGCGGAGCAGCCGCACCCAGCTGCGGCAGGAATGGGCGAACCGCATCACCGGAGCCTCGTTGTTGTCCTCGATGACGCCGCAGGAGATCTTCTCGGAAGCGACGTCCGTCTACGACAACTACGTCGAGGTGCTCGAGACCGGCAGCGTGGAGGCGCTGCAGCACTACGCCCAGAACTTGTCAGAGCGCATCATCCCTCGGGGCGTGGAGACCCACGAGGTGGTGGGGATCGTGCTGTTGCTGCGTGACGTGCTCGCACGCTCGCTGTTCGAGAAGTACCACAGCGACTTCGCGCTCCTGAATCGGATCCTCGACGCCTACGAGCCCGCTGCCAATCGCATCGCCAACACCGTCTCGGTCAGCTTCGTGCAGGAGCGCGAGCGGGTGATCCGCCAGCAGCAGGACTCCATCCGCGAGCTGTCGACTCCGGTGCTCCAGGTCCGCGAGCGCCTCCTCATCCTCCCGATCATCGGCGTGCTCGATGCGCAGCGCGCGCGGCAGCTGACGGAGCAGCTGCTGAGCGGGATCCGAGCCCATCGGGCGAAGGTCGTGGTCGTGGACATCACGGGCGTGCCCGACGTGGATGTGTCCGTGGCGAACCACCTGGTGCAGACGGTGGACGCGTCCAGGCTCATGGGGGCAGGGGTGATCATCACGGGGCTGTCGTCGAAGATCGCGCAGACGCTTGTCCGCATCGGCGTCGACCTGAGCAAGGTGAACACGGTGGGGGACCTGCAGGGAGGGATCGAGGAAGCCGAGCGGCTGCTCGGGTTCACGGTGAGGAGAGCGGCTGATGCCGACCGGCAACAGGAGTGAAGGCGAGGCCCCGATCTCCGTCTCGATCCTGAGGCAGGGGAGCTACTTGATCGCCTCCGTCTACGCCGCTCTTGATGATGACGAGCTCGGGCGGTTCCAGCGGGAGCTCATCAGGCAGATCATGGCGTTCCGGTCACGCGGCGTCATCATCGACGTGGCTGCCCTTGACGTCATGGATTCCTTCGGCTCCCGCTCGCTGCGAGACCTCGCCCACATGACGCGGCTGCAAGGTGCCATCACCGTGATCGTGGGCATCCATCCGGACGTGGCGTTCGCCATGGTCCAGCTGGGGATGGACCTGGGCAATGTCCGCACTGAGCTGGGGTTGGAGGAGGGTCTCGTGCTCCTGGACGACCTGACGGGCGG
Source organism: Euzebyaceae bacterium (assembly GCA_013696915.1). Classification (GTDB taxonomy): domain Bacteria; phylum Actinomycetota; class Nitriliruptoria; order Euzebyales; family Egibacteraceae; genus JACCXR01. Next base: position 2,690 of record JACCXR010000282.1, on the reverse strand, counting down.
GGGGCGCCTCTCTCCGGTAAGTCGCTCCCGATGAGCGTGGCGAACGGAGGCCGGGGCATCGGCGACCTCACCGCGCTCGAGCGGCTCCGACGCGACTACGCGTTCGCGTTCCTGACCTACCGGCTGGAGGGCACTGAGCGCCGGCTGCAAGCCGCCTACGAGCTCGGTCGAAAGGCGATGGTCGGCGGCTCGAGCTTGCTCGACGTCGCGAAGGTGCACCACGAAGTGGTGTCCCGAGAGCTGCTGACGGCGGGCGACGACGCTGCCATCCAAGCCGTCGTCGACGCGGCATCGGCGTTCCTCATCGAGGTGCTGTCCACCTTCGAGATGGCGCAGAGGGGCTTCGCAGAGGTCCGCCGGGCGGCCGTCGAAGACGCGGCCCGTCGCTCACCGGAGTCCACACCACCGAGCTGAGCGTGGCCCTGGCGAGCGGCGTCCATCGGGCAGTCCGACACCTGTGGCGGCTCGCCAGTTCCCGCGCCCGGTGCCGCGTGCAGGTGGTCGTCGGCGGCGCGTGAGCAGGCGCCGTCGGCTCATTCCGGCGGGCACCTTGAGAGAAAAATCCGGCTGTTCCACGTCATGCGAACGGCCCCCGCGGCTTATCCAGGAAGACGGCGACGAGCTTGAACCTTCGAAGCTCGTTCGCGTCAAGGGCCGGGCAGCCCGCCCGGGCCCGACCCATCGAGGGGCTGACGGCCAGCCGCGGCATCGCCCAGCAAGTGCGCCGGTCGAGTCAACACCAACGCTGGCCGCAGCACCACACTGAGGAAGGCGCAACCATGAGCAAGAGTCGAATCGTCAGCGTGCTGGCGGCCGCAACCATGTCGACAGGATTGATGGCCGGCCCCGCATTCGCTCACCAGCGGGGTCTCGTCAACGTGAACGTTGAGGAGAACGACATCGGCATCCCCGTGAATGTGCAGGCGCCCATCGGCATCGCAGCCAACGTTTGCGGGGTCAATGCAGCGGTGCTCGCGGCTGCTGTGCGCCAAGACGGCGACGCTGAGTGCGACGCGACTGCGGAAGCTGTGGCGCAGAACAGGGCCATTCAGCGGTTCCTGTAGTCGCTGAGCTCGCGTAGGCCGACGGCCGGGCTCAGATGCCCGGCCGTCCGCCCGCGAGCGTTCCCTCCATTGCGGTTTCGGGTCACCACAAGGACCGTCAGCGGCCGTGGCCGGTGCTGCGGCGTGCCAGGGCCTCCACGTCCTCGGGCAGCACGTCGCCGCGCCAGGCGACGTGCAGGTCGGGGCGGATCAGCAGCAGGTCGGCGGCGTACACCCGGCGGGCGTCGGCCGAGTCGAAGCGGGCCGCCGGCAGTCGTCCTGCACGATCAGGAAGGTCGCCTTGTCGTCGGCGACGTGGTAGTGCCGGCCCTTGCCGATCGGGATGCGCTCGTAGAGGTCGTCGCAGCGGAACAGCGCCTGGCGCAGCTCGATGCCGGTCTCGCCCTCCAGGTCGATGCCGAGCTGTTGCGCACCGTGCTGGCGCCGCCGTCGCAACCGGCGAGGTAGTCCGCCCGGATGGTCTGCGAACGGCCGTCCAGGTCCACCAGCGAGGCGGTCACGCCGTCGTCGTCCTGCTGGAAGGACACGAGCTCGTTGCCGAAGGCGACCGTCACACCGGGGGTGCGCTCGGCCACGCGCTTGAGCAGCGGCTCGAGGGTGTACTGCGAGATCAGCTGGTAGGGCTCCAGCGGGTAGGCCCCGTCGTTGCTGCCGGCCGTGCGGGCCTTGAGCTCATCCACGCTCGGATGGGGGTGGTGCACCAACGGCGGGTCGACCAGCGAGGTGACGATGTAGACGTCCATCGGCAGGTCCGCTGGGATAGCCGGCCGCGCGGACCTCCTCCACGATCCGAGTCGGCGGAAGAGCTCCATCGTCCGGGGGTTGCAGCGCTCCATCTTCGGCAGGAACCCCGGGCGCCGGCCGCTTGTCCACCAGCGTGCAGCGCACGCCCCGCTGCCCGAGGTCGATCGCCAGGGTCAGTCCGACCCCGGCCCGCGCCGACCACCAGCACCTGCGTGTCGTCCATGGCTGCCATGGCTGCCATGGCTGCCATGGCTGCCTCCTGGCGTGCGGCCGTGCTCACAGCGTGAACACGGAGTGCGTCTCCTCGGCGAACAGCTCCTCGACCTCCATGCGGCGTCCCACCACGCCCTGCTCGAAGGCGAACCGCAGGAACGCGTCCACCGGGCGTCGGTTGGCCTCCAGGCCGTAAGGGAACGGGTCCCCGCCGAACAGCTGAGGATGTCCCGGTCGTTGCGGAACTTCGGTGAGCGACCTCCGATGACATGGGCATCTCTTGCCATGTCGACACCCTCCTCAGGGGTCTGTGTCGGCCAGGCCCCGGGCAGTTCGTGCTGCGCCGGGGCCACTCATGTTCACGAGCGCGGCATCACCCCTCCCGGTCGGCGGCGCCGGACGGCGGCGCGCACGTCGGTCAACGGGAACGGGGGTGCGCCTGGCGGCGGAGAATCGGTACCGTGCTCCACGTCGAGCCCTTTCCGGAGGGTTCGGCCACGCCCCGGGCAGTTGACCGCTGCGCCGGGGCACTCCTTGCTCCGGGGAACGGTAGCACCGTTCGGCGGCGTTGCATAGTGCCGGCGTGATGCTCACGGAATGCTCACGGATTCTTGGACAACAGGCGGTTACCCGCAGGGAGGAGAGTCGCTCCCTTAGGTGCATATTCGC
>JACCXR010000281.1 GCA_013696915.1 Euzebyaceae bacterium | reverse complement strand
GCGTGGCACGCCGCGCAGCCGTACTCGCGGATCAGCTCGCCGCCCGCCCGCGCGCGACGTCGCCGGTGTCGTCGGCGGTGGGCTGCTGCACCCGCGGCAAGCAGGCGGCGCCGAGCGCCACCAGACGTTCGCGGTGGCGCTGCCGTCGATCCGCGGCTTCGCCGTCTCCGGCGGCGCCGTCACGCGGGCCGGCAGCCCGGCCATCCGGGTGCTCGTGAAGGTGACCGCGTCCGACGGCGCCTCCGGCTGGGGCGAGGCCACTCCGATCCCCGCGTGGACCTACGAGACGGTGGAGTCGATCACCACCACGATCGACCGCCACCTCGCCCCGGTCGCCCGCGGACGGCCCGCATGGGACACCGACGGCCTGACCCTGGCGTTCGACCGGGCGATCAACCGCGGGTTCAGCATCGGCGCGCCGCTGGCCAAGGCGGCGGTCGACGTCGCGGTGCACGATCTGCTCGGCCGCGTCCTCGGCGTCCCCGTGGGGGTGCTGTGGGGCAGCCGCCGAGTGGAGACCGTCCGCCTGGCCTGGATCGTGTCCGGCGAGACCCCCGACGAGGTCGCGGGCACGGCCGCGGAGGGACGCGAACGCGGCTACGACGCATTCAAGGTCAAGGTCGGCCTCCACGGCGAGTCCGGCGACTCGACCACGTGCGCGCCGTGCGCGACAGCGCACCGGACGCCTACCTGTGGGTCGACGCCAACCAGGGGTACGCCGTCGACGTGGCGATCCGGCTGTCCCGGCGCATGGCCGACCTCGGGGTCGCCGCGTTCGAGCAGCCGCTGCCGGCCAACGACATCGCCGGGCTGCGCCGGCTGCGCGTGGCCTCGCCGGTCCCGGTCGCCCTCGACGAAAGCCTCCGCCACCCCAGCGACCTCGCCACGTTCGTCAAGCTCGACGCGGTGGACGTCGCGATCGCGAAGGTCCAGCGCAGCGGCGGGCTCACGCTGTCGCGCCGGCTGTGCGCCCTCGCCGAGGACGCCGGCGTCCGACTGATGGGTTCGGGGCTGACCGAGTCCGATCTCGGCCTGGCGGCATCCCTGCAGCTGTTCTCCGCCTTCGGCATCGACACGCCGGTGGACCTCAACGGCCGGCGGTTCAACGGAAGCCCCCACGCCCGCGCGCCGACGGTGACGATCACCGACGGGGTCGCGCAGGTCCCAAGCGGCCCCGGCCTGGGCGTGGACGTCGACGAGGACACCGTCCGCGACCTCGCCATCGTCGTGTGAAACGGGCCCGCCATCGGTGCCGTCCGCAGGCGCGGCCGGGCTGCGGCATCAGCGCGGTGCTCCTCGCCGACGACGGCGACGAGATCCTCACCCCTGACCCGACGACTCGCAGTCCTGGCAGCCGTCGCTGGCGCGCACCTCGAACCCATAGCCCTGTAGGCCGGCTGATGTGATGTCCGCAAGCAGGCTCGTGGCCCTCGGCGCCGGGTGCAGCACGCCGACGCCGCGGCCCTCACTGGGTGCTACCCGAGTAGAGACCTATCATCGACGTCATCGAGGAGAAGGAGGCGCAGACGTGGCTCCGCCGGTGGTGTTCCGGGACGGTCGCTACAACGGTCGCACTGCCCGTGAGTGGCTGCCCGACGTGGTGGCGGCGCTCGTCATTGCGGCCGATCCACTGAAGATGGTGCTCTTCGGGTCCGTCGCCTCCGGCACGGAGGGACGCGACAGCGACCTCGACCTCCTGGTCGTCCTGCCCCACGTCAAGGACAAGTTCGAGACGATGCTCGAGTTGCGCAGGGCCGCGGTGCACGTTCCCGTACCGCTCGACATCATCCCCACCGACCCCGACGAGATCGCCCTCCGTGGGGACGAGGTGGGCAACGTGCTCCGCCCCGCACTTCGACACGGGCGAGTGCTCTATGAGCGATCAGCCTGACCCGGAAGCCACGGCGAGCCGCTGGTCGCGCTACGCCACCGAGGACCTCGACACCGCGCAGCGCCTCGCCGGGGAGGGCACGTCCCACAGGTGGGTGTGCGTCATGGCACAGCAACGGCCGAGAAGGCAGTCAAGACGGTGTTGGTTGCACGGGGCATCGATTTCCCACGCACCCATGACGTCTCGCGACTCGTGCGGCTGATGCCCGAAGGGCTGTTGCCGGAGCACGACGTAGAAGAGCTCGACCGGCTCTCCTCGTGGGCAGTGGCGGGACGCTACCCAGCCGATCTGCGTGACGCGGTTCGGGACGACGCGGACCGTGCGCTGGACACCGCTCGCGCCGTCCTCGGCGACGTCGAGCGGATCCTGTTCCCAGAGGAGCCCGAGCGCTCGCGCTCCCCGCGATCGCTGTCGGACCGAGCCCGCGCAGGTCCGCGCCTGGGCACGCGAGTCCGGCCTCGTCGTCTCCAGCCGAGGACGGCTCGGCGCCGAGATCCGGCAGGCCCACCGCGAACGCACACCCCTGACGGTCGCGGCTGCGGTCGGGACTGCCGAGTGGCGGCGGTGCGCCACGTCGCTCGCGGCACGCAGCCGGTAGGCCACGGGGGCTGTTCCACGGCCCCGTCCCCCGGCAGCGGCCGACCCCGCGCGGCCGCATCTGTCCTGCCAGAACCCCTTCGCCCGCATGCGGTCAAGCGCCGGGACGGTCTCCGTGAAGTACGTCATCGGGTGAGGCACCGTCGGCCCGCGGACCAGCCGCAATCCCCGCCGTTCGCGCCGGTCAGCCCGCCGGGCACCCCAACCCGTAAGGGGAAGGTCGGGCTAGCAACCGGTGGCCCGGCGCACGGCCGTGCACACCGCGAGCATGCGGTCGTGACCGAGGGTCGTGACGCGCTCGACCAGGAGCGCACGCGGCACC
>JACCXR010000267.1 GCA_013696915.1 Euzebyaceae bacterium | reverse complement strand
CGTCACAACCTCACCTTCTACGACGCCGTCTACCTTGCCCTGGCGGAGATGCTCGACGCGCCATTCGTGACCGCGGACGCCGCCCTGGCCGGCGTTCCCGGCGCGCTGGCGTCGGTCTGGCTGCTCGGCGGCGAGTAGCCGGACGGACCGCCGAGCGGCCGCGCTAGCCTGGCGCGATGCCAGCACCGCTGCACGCGATGTTCGTGCACGCCCACCCCGACGACGAGTCCTCCAAGGGCGCCGCCACCATGGCGCGCTACGTGAAGGAGGGCTACCGCGTGTCGGTCGTGACGTGCACCGACGGCTCGCAGGGCGACATCCTCAACCCGGCGATGGACCGACCCGGTGTCCGCGATCGCATCCTCGAGATCCGCCGGGAGGAGCTCGCCCGCGCCCTGGAGATCCTCGGCGTCACCGAGCACTTCGATCTGGGCTACGCCGACTCCGGCTACCTCGAGGACTTCGTGGGCGACGGGACCCTGCTCGCCGCGGACTGCTTCTACAACGTGCCGCTGGACTCCTCCGTCGAGCGGCTCGTGCGGATCGTCCGCGCCGAGCGGCCCGACGTGCTCGTGACCTACCCGGAGAACGGCGGGTACCCCCACCCCGACCACATCCGGTGCCACGAGATCTCGGTCGGGGCGTTCGAGGCCGCCGGCGATGCCGGGCGGTACCCCGACGCGGGCCCGCCGTGGACCGTGCGCAAGCTCTACTACGTCGGCGCGTTCAACCGCCGCCGCGTGGAGGCCCTCCACCGGGCGTGCCTCGACCGGGACATCGAATCGCCGTTCGGGGAGTGGCTCGAACGCTGGGGCGACGACGACGTCGACCGCACGACCACGTCGGTCGACGTCGGCGACTTCTTCTCCCAGCGCTCCCAGGCCCTGATCGCCCACGCCACTCAGATCGACCCGGAGGGGATGTGGTTCCGGGTCCCGGACGAGGTCGTGCGGGAGGTCTACCCCTGCGAGGACTTCGTCCTCGCCCGCAGCCTGGTGGACAGCGACATTCCCGAGCAGTCCCTGTTCGACGGCCTCGAAGGATGAGGCGCCGGGCAGCAGTGGCGGCCGCGCTCGCGGCGCTGCTCTGCGGCTGCACGGACAGCGACGTCATCGAGGTCAGCCGGTCGGACCAGGCGGCACCTCCGTCCGCGTTGCCGACGCCTCCGGCCGCCGCGCCGACGTCCGAGCCCACCGGCTCGCCGTCGGCGTCGAACTCGACGCCGGACAGCTCGCCGCAGGACTGCGACGACGCCGACCGCGGCGGGATCGAGGCGGCGATCAGCGGGCAGCTCGCAGCCTTCGGCCAGGGCGACTACGCCGCCGCGCGGGAGTTCGCCACCGACGGGTTCCGCGCCGGCGTCGACCTCGAGCGCTTCCGCGAGATCATCGACGAGGGCTTCCCGGTCGTGCGGGACAACACGGGGCACGAGACCGGTCGCTGCCTGACCGACGGCGCCTTCGGGTCGGCCGTCGTGACCGTGACCGCCGGTGACGGCGAGGAGCAGGTGCTCGCCTACCTGATGGAACGGGACGACCAGGACACCTGGCGCATCGCGGGCGCCCGCCCCCTCCAGCCGGCCGCGCCCGACACCCCGACGCCCGGCGTCGTGTAGCTCACGACCTGCGGCGCACGATGTAGAACAGGCAGTCCCGGCGGGTCTGCACGACGGTCGTCACCATCATCGCGGGGGTGACGTCCTCGGTGACGACCACGCGCCCGTCGGCGCGGGCGGTGAGGAACCGGTCGGTCGCGTCCTCACCCGCCATCCCGGTGACCTCCAGCGGCAACGCGGCGCCGGGATGGATGCGGCCGAGCTCCGTCCCGGCGAGCAGCATGCCGAAGTTGTACCCGTCGAGCCCCGGGGTGAGGATCAGGTCGAGGTCGTCGGTCAGCGTCCCGCCGAAGGCGAACGGCACCTCGGGACGGACGGTGACGCGGAACCGCATCTCGAACAGGTGGCGGGGCCGGCGCTCGTCGTCGAAGGTGCGGGCCGCGAGGAACCGTTCGAGGGCGGAGGCCGCGAACAGGGTGCTCGTCCGGCGCGCCGGCAGGCTGCACTCGATCGCCACGGCCGGGCAACGAGGTGAGAGCTCCTCCATCAAGGTGTGCGCGCGCAGACCCCACAGCAGCGCCGTGTCGGCGCACGTGGCCGCGAGCGTGAGCGTCTCGTAGCCCGGCCGCGGGACCACCGTGTAGAAGGGGTTCTGACCGGTGTTGTTGTGCAGGTCGACGGCCGCCTCGAGGTCCGTGCCCCGCAGCTCGTCCAGCACCGCGTCGGCGCAGCGGCGCATCCTCGTCGTGGGGGCGGCCAGGCCCCAGACGCGGTTGAAGTCCTCCTGGTCGTCGAGGAAGCGGTGCGCGAACCAGCCCTCATGGCTCGCCGCCCGCACGTTGCCGATGAACACCCACAGGTCGAACGGGAAGCGGGCCCCGGCCCGCAGCATCTCGAGGACGGCGCGGTAGCCGGAGTCCTCGTTGCCGTGCAGCAGGCAGGACACGACCCGGGCTCTCGGGACGCGGTCCGAGCCGGGGATGCAGATCAGCGCTGGGCGGCCCAGGCGGCGCAGGACGTTCTCGTCGGACTCGGAGAGGATGGCCTTGAGGTCGTCGTAGCCGTCGAACCGCAGGTAGAGATCACCCATGGGCGCCGGAGGCTACCCGGTCCCGCTCAGCCCTCGACCGGCCACGTGTGCACCGGCTCCCCCTTCTGGGACAGCTGCGCGTAGCGGCGGACGAGTTCGCGGGCCGCGTCGGGACGGTCGAGGTCGTGCTGCTCGTGGAGGGCGCGGTAGGTCTCGATCTGCCAGACCGCGCCGTTGCGTCCGCTGAGCGTGCGCTCCTCGATGATCCCGAGGTAGCGGTCGATCTCGGCCTCGTCGACCTGCCAGTCGCGCAGGCCCTCGCGGGCGAGCGGCAGGAGGTGGCGCAGCAGCAGCTCGGACGCTGGGACCTTCGCGCCGACCCTGGGCCAGTAGAAGGTCGCGTGGAGCCCGTACCGGGCGGCGCAGAAGAAGTTGTCCTGCGCCGACTCGAAGCTCATGTGCTCCCAGACCGGCTGCTCGGCGTTCGCGAGCGCGTTGAGGAGCCCGTAGTACAGGGCCGTGTTCGCCACCGAGTCGATCACGGTGGGACCCGCCGGGAGCACCCGGTTCTCGATCCGCATGTGCGGCCGCCCGCGGGCGACCTCGTACACCGGCCGGTTCCAGCGGTAGATCGTGCCGTTGTGGAGGGTCAGCTCCGGCAGGTGCGGGATGTCGCCGGCGCGCAGCAGCGCCTGCGGGTCCTCCTGGTCGCAGATCGGCAGGAGCGCGGGGAAGTAGCGGACGTTCTCGTCGAACAGCTCGAAGATGCCCTCGCGCAGCCACTTCTCGCCGAACCAGACCCGCGGGCGGACCCCCTGCTGGGCCAGCTCCTCGGTGCGCGTGTCCGTCGCCTGCTCGAACAGCGCGATGCGGGTCTCGTGGTGGAGCTGCTTGCCGAGGAAGAACGGCGAGTTCGCCGCCACGGCCACGAGCGGCGCCGACAGCGCCTGCGCGGCGTTCCAGTAGCGGGCGAAGTCGTGCGGGTCGACCTGGAGGTGGAGCTGCATGGAGGTGCACGCCGCCTCGAACAGGATCGAGTTCGCGACCGCTTCGAGCGTCTCGTCGCCCTCGATGCGGATGAGGATGTCCTCGCCTCGGGCGAGCAGGATCATGTCGTTGAGCGCCTTGTACCGCGGGTTCGTGGACAGGTTCTGCTCGGTGACGTCGAAATCGGTGAGCGTCGGGAGGATCCCGATGATCATCACCTGCGCGTCGAGCGTCTCGGCCTTCGCGTGCGCGTGGTCCAGCGAGGCGCGCAGCTCCTCCTCGATGTGGGAGAAGCAGTCTGCGATCAGGCGCCGCGGCGGCAGGGAGAACTCGATGTTGAACTGCGCCAGCTCGGTCTGGAAGTCGCCCGACTCCATTCGTTCGAGCAGCGCCGCGTTGATGGGGGTGACCTGCCCGTCGCCGTCGGCGAGGTACACCTCCATCTCGACACCGATCAGGCGGCGGCCGGTCTCGAACCTCCCCGTGTCCATGAGCTCGCGGATCGCGGCGAGGCAGGCCTTGACCTTCTCCCGGTACTTCGTGCGGTCCTCGCGCGTGAACTCGGTGGTCTCGATGTCCCGGCCCATGCACGACCTCCACGGCAGACCCGACGTGGCGAAAGTCTAGCCGCCGGTCCAGGGCCACAGGCGCGTCGCTCACAGCAGCGACAACTGCTCCCCCGCCGCCGAGACGCCGTCGTGCACGCCGCCGGTCGCCGCCGGGTCGGCGTCACCGGGGGGCGCTCGTCCCCCGGACGGCCCCGCCACGCGGCCGGCGGCGGGGGGCGGCCGTGGCGGGCCCACGCCGCGCGGCGCCGGGCGGTCACGAAGGCCTCGATGCGGGTGCGGTACTCCTTCGCCGCAGAGGAGCGCGTGTAGAGGCCGCGGTAGCGCTCGACGAGCTCGGGGTGGGTCCGTTCGAGCCACGGCCAGAACACCTCGCGGACCCCGGGCCGGAGGTGGAGCACGATCGGCGTGACGTGGACGGCGCCGGCGGCGACGGCGGCCTCGACGAGCGCGGCGAGTTGCTCCTCGTCGTCGTTGAGGCCCGGCATGATCGGCGCGAGCATCACGCCGGTGGGGATCCCGCCGTCGTTGAGGGCGCGGACGGCGCCGAGCCGCGCCCGCGGAGAGGGGGTGCCGGGCACGGCCTCCCGCCACACCGTCTCCTCGAGCATCCCGACGGTGAGCGCCGCGCCGACCGGGACCCGCCCGGCGGCCGCCTGGAGGCCGGCCAGGTCCCGGGTGATCATCGTGCCCTTCGTCAGGATCGAGAAGGGGGTGTAGGCATCGGCGAGCGCCCGGATCACGCCCGGCATCAGCCGGTAGCGGCCCTCGCAGCGCTGGTACGGGTCCGTGTTCGTCCCCATCGCGACGTGCTCGCCGGACCACGACGGCCTGGCCAGCTCGCGTCGCAGGACCTC
>JACCXR010000241.1 GCA_013696915.1 Euzebyaceae bacterium | reverse complement strand
GGCCGCGGGCGGTGTGGGCGCGCCGCGCCCTGGAGCGCAGCGGCTACCGGCTCGCCGCCCCCGGCGACGCCGCGGACGTCGAGGTCCGCGCCCACCCCTCGGGGTGGACGCTTGCCGTCGACGGCCGGGTGACCGAGCACCGCCTGCTCGCGGACCTGGTCGCCCACCTTCGAGCACACCGGGCCGACGCGCGTCCACGGACCCGCGCCCCGGTGGGCCCGCGGTGACCGGCGAGGCCCCGGCGTGGCGGCGCTCGTCCGCCGCGGGGGGCCATCCACGACGGCGACGGTCATGGAGATCGACGACGCCCGGCGACGTCGCCTGCAGCTCGTGGACGGCGCCTGCCGCGACGGCTGGCGCTGCTCGGTCGGCGGGTACCCTCGCGGCGCAGCGGCGAGGTTGGGAGGAGGTGTTCATCCACGGGGTGCGCACGCTCGCAGAGCGGTGCCGTGAGCAGCTCGGCATGGCGGTGACGGAGCAGGAGCTGGGGGACCTCAAGCGGCTGGAGCGGGACTACCAGCCGACGAGATACCCCGACGCGCTCGTCGAGGGCACACCGCGCGGCGCGTACGACCGGGCCGATTATCAGCGGGCCGCCGCAACGTTCGAGGCGGCGGGGGTGCGGGTCGAAGCGGTGTGGCAGGCGCTGGTGGAAGCCAGCGAAGCACGAGGGGATGACTCGGATCCGGTGGGAGGGCCGTGGTGATCACGCCGTCGCAGGTCGTCGCGGTGTTCGGCTCCGTCGCCCGAGGCGACTGGAACGACGCCAGCGACGTCGATGTGGTGGTCATCGCCGAGCGGTTGCCCCGCGATCCGCTGAGCCGGCTCGCAGCCGTCGGGGTGCCCCCCGGACGAGTCGCACCCGTGGTGTGGTCGGTCACCGACTGGCACGAAGAACGGCGCCGCGGCAACCCGGTCGCGACCGGCGCCGCCGATGACGGCGTCTGGCTGGTCGGCTCTGCCGAGGCGCTGGACCAGGCCGGTACGTCGTAGGGCGACGCCGCCGGCGGGTTGGCGGTCCGCCCGGCCGTGACGGCCGCCGGTGACCCGCGGCCACGGCTGGCGCGGGGCCCCGGGTACCATCGTGAGCACGATGGTTGCAGCCGCGGTCGTGCTCGCCGGTGGACGGTCCTCGCGGATGGGCGCGCCCAAGGCGGCGCTGGAGTGGCACGGCTCGACGCTGCTGCGCCGGACGGTCGGCATCGTGGGCCGGGCCGTCGACGGGCCGGTGCTGGTCGTCCGCGCGCCGGATCAGCCGCTGCCGCCCCTCGACCCGGGCGTGCGCGTCCTGGACGACCCGCGCGAGGGCCTCGGCCCGCTCCAGGGGATCGCCGTGGGCCTGGCCGCCGCGGCCCCCGACGCCGATGTCGCATTCGTCTGCTCGACCGACCTGCCCTTCCTGCACGGCGCGTTCGTCCGGCGGGTGCTCGCCGCCTTCGTCGAGGGCGTCGACGTCGTGCTCCCGGACGCCCGCGGGCACCGGCAGCCGCTCGCGGCGGCGTACCGCACCGCGCTGGCCCCCCGCGTCGAGCGGCTTCTCACCGAGGGACGGCTGCGGCCGGCCTTCCTGTTCGACGAATGCCGCGTCGTGCGCCTGGACGACGCGGCGCTGCTCGCCGACCCCGTGCTGGCCGCCGTCGACCCCGCGCTCGACTCGGTCGCGAACGTCAACGAGCCGGCGGACTACGAGCGCGCGCGCGCCCGGCCGGCGCCACAGGTGACCGTGCAGCGCTTCGGCACGCTCGCCGGTGACGGGCACGGCGGCCGGCGCACCCTGCGCGCGGCCACGCTGGCGGGGGCGGCCGCCGCGGCGGAGCTGGTGCTCGACCGGCATGTCGTCGCCGCCGTGAACGGCGACCGGATCACCCGGGACGGCGAGACGCCGCTAGCGGCGGGCGACACGGTGTCGTTCCTGGCCGCGGACGCGGGGGGCTGACATGGGGAATCGCCGGAGCTCGCCGGAGGCGATTCTCGTGACCTCGGTGGTGGCGGTCGCGCAGCGACCGTCATGGGACTGCTGATGCGGGTGCCGGGCGGGTACTTCGGGCGGGCGCTGGTCGTGGACGTCACGGACGGCACGGCGGAGCTGCTGCCGCTGCCCGAACCGGTCCTGCGGGCGTACGTCGGTGGGGCCGGGCTCGGCACCTGGCTGCTCCACCGCCTGGCGCCGGCGGGAGCCGACCCGCTCTCCGCCGAGGCGCCCCTGGCCTTCGTGTTCTCGCCGCTGGTCGGCACGCCCCTGACGACCAGCGCGAAGTTCGCCGTCGTGGCGAAGTCACCGCTCACGGGCATGGTCAACGACGCGCTCGCCTCCAGCCACTTCGCGATCGCCGGAAAGCTCACCGGCCACGACGCGATCGTGGTCCGCGGCCGCAGCCCGCGCCCGTCGGTCCTGCTCGTCGACGCCGACGGCGCCCGCCTGGTCGACGCCGGACCGGAGTGGGGGCTGCCCGCCGCCGAGGCCGAGCGGCGCCTGCGGGAGCGTCTCGGCCGGGCCTGGCGGGTGGCCTCGATCGGCCCGGCCGGGGAACGCCGGGTGCCCTATGCCACCGTGTCCCACGACGGCCGGCACGCGGGGCGCGGGGGCCTCGGCGCGGTCCTCGGCGCCAAGAACGTCAAGGCGGTCGCCGTGCGCGCCGCGACAAAGGTGGCCTCCGCCCACCCGCAGGCCGTGCTCGACGCCGCCCGTGACCTGCGGGCCCGCTCGTTCGGCCCCGCGACGGCGAAGTACCGGGAGCTCGGGACCCTCGCCAACCTGCTCGCGTTCAACGCGATCAGCACGCTGCCCACCCGCAACTTCACCGCGGCGACGTTCGCCGAGGCGCCGCGGCTCGCCGCCGAGGACCTCGCCGAGCTGCGCGGCGTCGCCCGCAACAGCTGCGCGTCGTGCACGATCGGCTGCGAGCACATCTACGCCGCCAAGGACGGCAAGGGCGTGCGCGTCGAGTACGAGAACGTCTTCGCCCTCGGACCCATGTGCGGGGTGTCCGACCCGGACGACGTGTTCGCGGCCAGCGCCCGGTGCGACGAGCTCGGGCTCGACACGATCTCGGCGGGCGGCACGATCGCGTGGGCGATGGAGTGCGCCGAGCGGGGGCTGCTCGACGCGCCGTGGCTGCGGTTCGGCGACGGGGCCGCGCTGCTGCGCGCGCTCGACGAGATCGGGTCGGGGGAGGGGCTGGGCGGGCTGCTCGCGCTCGGCTCGCGGCGGGCGGCCGAGATCGTCGGCGGCGGGTCGGCCGCCTTCGCGCCCCACGTGAAGGGCCTGGAGCTGCCGGGCTACGAGCCGCGCACGCTCCACGCGATGGCGCTGGGCCTGGCCGTCAACGCGCGCGGGGCCGACCACAATCGCTCCGGCGCCTACGAGGCCGACCTGTCCGGCACGCTCGACCGTCTCGCCGGCGGCCGGGCGCACGTCGACGCGGCCGTGGAGACGGAGGACCGGGCCGCGGTCATGGACTCGCTGATCCTCTGCAAGTTCCTGCGCGGGGTGTTCACCGAGCCGTTCAGCGAGTGGGCGTCCCTGCTGTCGGCCGTGACCGGATGGGACGTCGACGGCACGGAGCTGCGCCGGACGGCGCGAAGAATCGTGCTCGCCAAGCGGATGTTCAACCTGCGCGAGGGCTGGAAGCCGGCCGACGACTGGCTCCCTGAGCGGCTGCTGACCCAGACGCTCGAGGTCGGGTCCGGCCGCACGGCCGCGCTGACCCCCGAGCGGCTGCGGGCGATGGTCGACGGCTACTACGCGGCGCGGGGCCTGGACGCGGACGGCCGCCCCCCGGAGGCTGCCCTGGAGGACCTCCGTCTTGAATTCGTCGGCGGCTGACGGGCGGCCGAAGCGCCCTGCACGCCAACGGGTCTTGGACATCTCGCGCGGACGTTACAGACTGGTGCCATGACCACCACGGTTCCCGCGCCGGCGCAGGCGCGCACGGTCGCGCTCACCATCGACGGCCACGAGGTCGCCGCCGAGGAGGGGGCGACCATCTGGGCCGCGGCGCGCGCCGCCGGCATCGACATCCCGGTGCTGTGCCACGACGAGCGCTACGACCCCGTCGGCGTGTGCCGGCTGTGCGTCGTCGACGTCGGCGGCCGGGTGTACGCGGCGTCCTGCGTGCGGCCGTGCGAGGACGGGATGGACGTCAAGACCTCGACGCCCGACCTGGAGCGGAGCCGGGCGACGCTGACCGCACTGCTGGTCGCGGACCAGCCGCCGCCGGAACGCGACCCCAAGCAGACCACCACCGGCGACAACGCCCTCGTCGCGCTGGCCGAGCGCTACGGCCTGTACGGCGACGGCGACGGCGACGGCCACCGCCATGGCCACGGCGACGGCGTCCTGCACCAGACGCCGGACCGCACCGACCTGCCGTGCGGCTCCGGGCGCGGCACCGACCTGTCGAACCCGGTCATCGCGGTCGACCACGACGCCTGCATCCTGTGCGACCGGTGCGTCCGGGCGTGCGACGACGTCCAGGGCAACGACGTCATCGGGCGCAGCGGGAAGGGCTACGCGACGCGCATCGCGTTCGACCTGAACGACCCGATGGGGGCGTCGTCCTGCGTCACCTGTGGGGAGTGCGTGGCGGCCTGCCCGACCGGCGCGATCGTCAACAAGCCCGTGAACGACGTCCCGATCCGCCCGCGGACGGAACTCGACGCGGTCGACACCGTCTGCCCGTACTGCGGCGTCGGCTGCGCGCTCACCTTCCACGTGGACCGCGACCGCGGCGCGATCGCCTTCGCCGACGGCAGGGAGCAGCCGGGCTCCCAGGGCCGGCTGTGCGTCAAGGGCCGCTACGGCTGGGACTACGCCGCCTCCCCGCAGCGGCTGACGGTGCCGCTGATCCGCCGCGAGGGGTCCTATCCCAAGGGAGCCCTGTCCGCCGACGTGCGCGGCGACGCCGAACGGGCCCCCGCCGGCGGACGGGGCGAGGGTCGCGAGGGGGGCCGGAGCGGCCGGGGCGGGCGCAAGCCCGGCGGCCTCGTGCCCTACGACCAGGTGCTCCCGCACTTTCGCGAGGCGACCTGGGACGAGGCCCTCGACCTCGTCGCCCGCCGGCTGACCGAGGTGCACGCCGCCGGCGGTCCCGCGGCGATCGCCGGCTTCGGCTCGGCGAAGTGCTCGAACGAGGAGGCGTACCTGTTCCAGAAGCTCCTCCGGACGGGCTTCCACACGAACAACATCGACCACTGCACGCGGCTGTGTCACGCCTCCAGCGTCGCCGCGCTGTTCGAGGGCATCGGCTCCGGCGCGGTGTCCACGACCTACGGCGACGTGCTCAACGCCGACGTCGCGATCATCGCCGGCAGCAACGCGACCTCGAACCACCCGGTCGCTTCCTCGTTCTTCAAGCAGGCCCGCCGGCGGGGCACCACGATCGTCTACGTCGACCCGCGGGCCGGGAACGTCGCCGACCACGCCGACATCTTCTGCCAGCTCAAGCCCGGCACGGACGTCGCCTTCTACAACGGCGTGATGCACGAGATCATCCGGCTCGGACTCGTCGACCGCGCGTTCGTCGACCAGCGGACGTCGAACTTCGACGCGCTCGCCGAGACCGTCGCGCACTACCCGCCCGAACGGGCCGCCCAGATCACCGGGGTGGACGCCGCGGCCATCATTGAGGTCGCGCGCGTCTGGGGCGAGGCGGGCGCCGGCATCATCTTCTGGGGCATGGGGATCTCCCAGCACACCACCGGCACGGACAACGCCCGCTGCCTGATCGCGCTGTGCGCGATCACCGGCAACGTCGGCCGGCCCGGCAGCGGGCTCCACCCGCTGCGCGGCCAGAACAACGTCCAGGGCGCCTCCGACGTCGGTCTGATCCCGATGTTCTACCCGGACTACCAGCGGGCCGGCGACGACGCGGTTCGCGCCCGGTTCGAGCAGGCGTGGGGCACCGCGCTGAACCCCACGCCGGGCCTGACCGTCACCGAGATCATCGGCTCGGTCCTGACCGAGGGCGGCGTCCGCGGGATGTACATGATGGGGGAGAACCCCTTCCTGTCCGACCCGAACATCAACAAGGTGCGCAAGGCCCTCGCGGCCCTCGACTTCCTGGTCGTGCAGGACATCTTCCTAACCGAGACGGCCGAGTTCGCCGACGTGATCCTCCCGGCGTCGTCCTACCTCGAGAAGGACGGCACGTACACGAACACCGACCGGCGCGTGCAGCTCGGCCGCACGGTGCTCGACCCCCCCGGCGAGGCCCGGCTGGACTGGCAGGTCGTGCAGGACATCGCGAACCGCATCGGCCTGGACTGGAAGTACACCGCACCGCGGGACGTCTTCGACGAGATGGTCGCGGTGATGCCGAGCTACGCCAACCTCAGCTACGACAACCTCGGGCTGACCGGCAAGCTCTACCCCAACCCGGACCCGGAGCACAGCGACGGCACGGTCGTGATGTTCACCGAGCACTTCAACACCGACGACGGGCTCGCGCACCTCGTCCCGGCGGAGTGGCTGCCGGCGAAGGAGCTGCCGGACGACGAGTTCCCGTTCGTGCTCAACACCGGCCGGCTGCTCGAGCACTGGCACACGGGGTCCATGACCCGCCGGTCGTTCGCCCTCGACACGATCGCACCGCGGGCCGAGGTGTACCTCCACCCGGACGACGCCGAGGCCCTGGGCCTGGTCGACGGCGGCCTGGCGCGCGTCGCGTCCCGCCGCGGGGCGATCGAGCTGCACGTGCGCGTCTCCCACCGCGAGGCCCGCGGCAACTGCTTCATCCCGTTCCACTTCCGGGAGGCCGCCGCCAACCTGCTCACGATCGACGAGATCGACCCCTACGGCAAGATCCCCGAGTACAAGTTCTGCGCCGTCCGCATCGAACCGGCGGCGGCCGCCGGGCCGGCGACACGCTGATGCGCGTCCAGGGCCGCGCCCCCGGGGTGGAGGCGCGTGCGGGGAAGTTCCCGGGGCCCAGCCTCATCCCCGCCCTCTACGCGATCCAGCAGCGGCTGGGCTGGCTGCCGCGCGAGGACCTCGTCGCGCTGTCCCGCGACCTGAGCCGGCCGCTGTACGAGATCGAGGGGCTGGTCTCCTTCTACCCGCACTTCCGCACCGACCCGCCGGCCGCCGTCGCCCTGCACGTATGCCACGACCTGTCCTGCTGGCTGCGCGGCGCCGACGAGCGCATCGACGAGCTCCGCGAGCGCCACGGCGAGGACGCCGACGTCGAGCTCGTCGAGGTCTCCTGCCTGGGCCGCTGCGACCTCGCGCCGGCGGTGTCGGTGAACGAGCGGCCGGCCGCCGTCGACGACACCGGCGATCTCGTCGCGCAGGCCCGCGCCGGGACGCTGCCGCCGCCGTGGCCCACGCCGTCGGGGCGGGACCGTCCCTGGCCGAACGACCCGTACCCGGCCGGCGCCGGAACACAGGAGCGGTACCGGGTCCTGCGGGCGCTGCTCTCCGGGGGGATCGACGCGCCGCAGGTGATCGCGGCCCTGCAGGACTCCGGCCTGCGCGGGATGGGCGGCGCCGGCTTCCCGACCGGCAAGAAGTGGGAGCTCGTCGCCGCCCAGCCGGCCACCCCGAAGTACGCCATCTGCAACGCCGACGAGTCCGAGCCGGGCACCTTCAAGGACCGCCAGATCCTCGCTGACCAGCCGCACCTCGTCCTGGAGGGCCTCCTGCTCGGGATGGTCGTCACCGGCGCCGAGCAGGGGTGGGTCTTCATCCGGCACGAGTACGGCCCGGAGGAGCAGGTCCTGCACGAAGAACTGGCGCGGCTGCGCGGGGACGGGCTGCTCGGCGACGACGTGCTCGGCACCGGCCGGAGCCTGCGGGTCGACGTGTTCACCTCCCCGGGCGGTTACATCCTCGGCGAGGAGACCGCGCTGATCGAGTGCATGGAGGGCCACCGCGGCGAGCCGCGCAACAAGCCGCCGTTCCCCGGCACCTACGGTCTGTGGGGCAAGCCGACGCTGATGAACTCGGTGGAGACCTTCGCCGACGTCCCGGTCATCCTCGAGCGTGGCGCCGACTGGTGGAAGGGCCAGGGCGTCCGCGGCTGCACGGGTCTGAAGTTCTTCTCCGTGTCCGGCCACGTCGCCCGCCCGGGCGTCTACTGCGTGCCGATGGGCACGACCGTCCGCGAGCTGCTCGAGTTGGCCGGCGGCATGCTCGACGGCGCCCGACCGGCCGCGGTCCAGCCCGGCGGCGCCTCGTCGAACTTCCTCGGACCGGACGAGCTCGACGTCCCGCTGGACTTCGCCGCGCTCGCCGAGGCGGGCTCCATGCTCGGCTCCGGCGCGCTCGTGGCCGTCGCCGAGGGCACCGACCTGCTCGCCGCGGCCACGAACGTGCTGCGCTTCTTCCGCAACGAGTCCTGCGGCAAGTGCGTGCCCTGCCGGGTGGGCTCGCACAAGGCGCACGCGATCCTCACCGACGCGCTGGCCGACGGCGGGTCCCTCGACGAGGCCGGCGTCGCCCGCATCACCGAGCTGGAACGCGTCCTGCGGATGACGTCGATCTGCGGGCTCGGCCAGGTCGCGCTCGGGCCGGTCGCGAGCGTGCTCGGCATGGACCGGGGCGGCACGGCGGCGCGCGCGCACCCGCGCGACTGAGCGCGCCACCCGCGATGCCGGGCCGGGAGTTCTTCGCCACACGGACCGTCGCAACGGCGCTGCGCGACTTCCGGCCGGCTCGCCGCACCGGGGCCGAGACGGTGCCGCTGGTGGAGGCGCTGCACCGCGTGCCCGTCGGGCCGGTCGTCTCGCCCGGCGCCCTGCCGGGCTTCGCCCGCTCGACGGTGGACGGCTACGCCGTGCGGGCCGCCGACACCTACGGCGCGTCCGAGGGACTGCCCGGCTACCTCGACGTCGTCGGCGCCGTCCGGATGGGAGCGGCGCCCGACGTGCCGGTGCGACCC
>JACCXR010000228.1 GCA_013696915.1 Euzebyaceae bacterium | reverse complement strand
CTCGCGCGGCGGGTGCGGATCCCGGTCACCGTCGTGCTCACGGTCGTGGGCTTCGCTGCCGCGGCGCTCGGCGGGACACTCGTCGTCGGCGAGCGGTTGCAGGGCGAGGGGTTCGAGGAGGTTCTCGTCTTCCTGTTCCTGCCGGTGCTCGTCTTCGAGGCGGTCCTCGGGCTGTCGGTGCGGTCGTTCTTCCGCAACCTTGCGCCCATCCTCGTGCTCGCGACCGTCGCGCTCGCGGTGTCGGCGGCGTTCGTCGGGGGCGCGCTTTCCCTGGTGCTCGGCACGCCGCCAGCCGCCGCGCTGCTGTTCGGGGCGCTGATCTCGGCCACGGACCCGGTCGCGGTCGTGGCCGTCTTCCGCGAGGTCGGCGTGCCGGAGCGGCTGTTGACCCTGGTCGAGGGCGAGAGCCTGCTCAACGACGGCGTGGCGATCGTGGCGTTCAACATCCTGCTGGCCGTGGCGCTCGGGGGGCGGCTGAGCGTCGGCGGAGGGCTGCTCGACTTCTTCGCGGTGTTCTTCGGAGGGGCGGCCATCGGCGCGGTCGTCGGGTTGGCCGCCGCGATGGTGCTGCCATGGCTGGACCGGCTCGCGGCCGCGGCCCTGTCGATCGCGGTCGCGTACGGAACCTTCGTGCTGGCCGACGACGTCCTCGGCTTCTCCGGCGTCATGGCGACGGTCGCGGCCGGGCTCGTGCTCGGCGGACTCGCGCCGAGCCGCGCGCAGGAGCCGGTGCGGGCGCTCTGGACCGAGCTGTGGGAGTCGCTCGGCTACGTCGTGGTGCTCGCCACCCCGCTGCTGAACGCGACGACGATCTCCGCGCTCGTCCATCGCCTCGGCCTGGACCGCCGAACGCGGCCGGAGCGGTTCCTCGCCGGGAGCGCCCGGATCGCCATCATGGCGGTCGCTGCGCGACCGCCCCCACCGCACCGAGGTCACTGAGAATCGCCTCGGACGAGCCTTGGCACTTCACGTGTCAGCCATGGTCGAACAGCACACCTCCGTCTGACAGACCTGGTGGCACGCTGTGTGACAAGACCAAGACATGTGCTTGAGAGGGATCATCGACCAAGGAGCCGTTTCGTGACCGTGGTGGCCGACCTCCTGGCAGGCGACATCGTCGATTCCGCCGACATCGCCCGCGTTCTCGACACCTCGACCCGCAGCGTGGCGCGGTTGGCAGGCCGGCGATGTCAGCCCCCGACGACACACCGGTGAGCGGCTGCTCGAGCTGAAAGCAGTGCTCGACCTCGCCCGGCGTGTACTCGGCGAGGAAACCGCGCGGTTGTGGTTGCACGCGCCCGTGCCCGATCTCGACTACGAGAAGCCCCTGGACCTTCTCGCCGCCGGAGAGTGGCGGAGGGTGGTCGACACCCTGCTCGCCTTCGCCGAAGGCGTCACCGCGTGACGGAACGGGACGAGGAGCGCCTCGCCCGCCTCAACCTCGCCTCCTACTCCGGTACGGCGTACCGCCACCAGAGCCCTGGGTTCGATCCCCGCAGCGGGACCGGAGCCCGCCGGCGGGGCGGACGCTTCAACCCGCCTCGCAGCTTCCAGGTGCTCTACCTCGCACTCTCGGTTGAGACCGCGGCAGCCGACCTGCGCCAGGCGGCGGAGCGGATGAACCTGCCGTTGGCGGCGGCTCTGCCACGCGAAGTGTTCGTTTCCACCGTGAGCCTCGACAACGTTCTCGACCTGCGCGCCAGCGAGGCACTGGCAGGACTGGAGGCCACCCGCAATCAGTTGCTGGCAGCCGATCAGGCTCGCAGCCGGGTCGTCGGTAAGGCGACGTGGCGGTCCCGTAGTACCGCCCCGGGGGGGGGAAGGTGAACCGGCCCGGCGTGCAGGCGCTCATCGCGCCATCCGCCACCGGCGTCGGCGACGTCCTGGCCCTCTTTCCGGAGAACCTGAGCGCGGGAACTATTGAGCCCCGCCTGTCGGCGACGTGGGAAGCGATCGGGGACGTCCCCGGGATGCATCAACCAGGGTGACCCCCCGCAACTGGCGCTCGCCCGGGGGCAGTTGACAGCCGCCGGCGGCTCTACGAGTGGGACCGGACCACCCGGGCGCTGGGACCTGAGTAGGAACATTGTCCCAAAGAAAAGGACGGACCGGCATGAACGCCGGCCCGCGGCGGTATGCCCCCGCGCGTGGACGGAGCAGCGCGCGGGTCGCCGTGAACCTGGCCCGCTTGCTGCTCGAGCTCTCACTGCTGCTCGCGACGGCGGTGCTCCTCGGGCTACTCGCGCGGCGGGTGCGGATCCCGGTCACCGTCGTGCTCACGGTCGTGGGCTTCGCTGCCGCGGCGCTCGGCGGGACACTCGTCGTCGGCGAGCGGTTGCAGGGCGAGGGGTTCGAGGAGGTTCTCG
>JACCXR010000226.1 GCA_013696915.1 Euzebyaceae bacterium | reverse complement strand
GGTGTACCCCGCGTCCTTCTCGCCCAGCCCGGTGCCGTCCCACAAGCGCACGGGCAGGACGACGCCGGTTGCCTCCGCGATCTGGGCATGGACCGCCCGCGCGGCCCAGACCTCGAATCGCGGGTCACCGCCCCGCTGCCGGTTGCCGGCGTTCGCACGGCCAGGCTCCGACCTTCCGCTGTCGGGTCCCGTCCCCGGCCGGTCCCCACCCGGCCGCCGGGAACGCTGAAGCGGTGCAACACCCATTGACCCTCGCGCGGCCGCCCGCGTCAAGTGCGTTGCGAGGTTCATCTCCCCCCGGGCTCGCGGTCCGCTTCGCCGGGAACCGGTCGCTCCACGAAGTAGGCGCCGAGCATCCCCGCCAGCGCGGCGAACACGACCACCGAGTAGACCGCGAGGACCACCTCGAGCAGCTGGGCCACCGCCGAGTCACGCCCGAAGGCCTGGCCGGTGATCGTGGCAAGCGCGGCGGCGTGGAGGGCCGCGCCGTAGCTGTCGTAGCCGGCGAACTCGAACAGCAACTGACTCGAGGCGAGGACGACGATCACGGTGACGGCCACGAGCCAGCCCAGACGGTTGGACAGCCTGCGGCCGGCGCTGCGGCCGGTCCGCACCGCGGACGACAGGACCCGGCCCATCCTGGCAAGGCGCAGGCGCGCCAGGATCCGGGCGAACCGCAGGAACGGCAGGATCAGGAAGAGCAGCTGCCACCAGTTGCGGCGCAGGAAGCCCCACGTGGACGGGGCGATGACCATCCTGAGGACGAACTCCGCCGCGAAGACCGCCCACAGGGCCCACCCGGCCACCCGCAGTGCCGTCGCGATCGGCTCACCGGGGTTGCTGACCGTCTCGACCAGCACGACGAACAGGAACACCACGCCGAGGACGGTGACCGGCCCGTCCATGCGCCGGGAGATCCGCTCGGCCAGGCGTTCGCGTTCGGTGGCGTCGCGGCGCAGCAGCGCGGTGTCGTCCGGGCGGCCCATCTCCGGCCACGGTGCCCCGGCCGCAGCCCCGGCAAGCGTCGGTCCCTCCGGGCGGTGGCCCGAGGTGACCGACGCCTCCGCGCCGGACCGGTCCAGAAGCGTGTTGCCGCGCGCGTCAGCGGCCCGCTGTACGTCGAGCATGGTGGGGTTCTCTCGGGGGTGGGGTGAGGTCCTGCCCCTGGAACGCATCCGACGTCCCCTCATTACGCACGCCACAAGGACGGCCCGCCTCAGCTCAGGCGTCGCGGAGTTCGCGCAGCACGTACGGCAGGATCCCGCCGTGGCGGAAGTAGTCCGCCTCGCGCGGGGTGTCGATCCGGATGCGCGCGGAGAACTCGGTGACGCCGGCGCGGACGGTCACCTCCGCCGGCAACGGTGCCCCGTCCGCGGTGTCGGTCAGCCCGACGACGTCGAACTCCTCCCGCCCCGTCAGCCCCAGCGACTCGGCGGACTCGCCGTCGGCGAACTGCAGCGGCAGGATCCCCATGCCGATGAGGTTGGACCGGTGGATGCGCTCGTAGCTCGCGGCCAGCACGGCGCGGACGCCGAGCAGGAGCGGGCCCTTCGCCGCCCAGTCCCGGGACGAACCCGAGCCGTACTCCTTGCCGGCGATCACGAGCAGCGGGACGCCGTCGCGCTGGTAGCGCAGGGACGCCTCGTAGATGGAGACCTGCTCGTCGGCGTCGCCGAAGTGGACGGTCACGCCGCCCTCGGTTCCGGGCGCCAGCTGGTTGCGGAGCCGGATGTTCGCGAACGTTCCGCGCACCATCACCTCGTGGTTGCCGCGGCGCGCGCCGTAGGAGTTGAAGTCTCCGGGGGCCACGCCGTGGTCCTGGAGGTAGCGGCCGGCGGGGCTGTCGGCCTTGATGTTGCCGGCCGGCGAGATGTGGTCGGTCGTGACGCTGTCGCCGAGGAGCGCGAGGACGCGGGCGCCGCGGATGTCGGCCAGCCCCGGCGGGTCGGCGTCGATCCCCTCCAGGAACGTCGGCTTGCGCACGTACGTCGACCGCTCGTCCCAGGCGAAGCGGTCCCCGGTGGGGATGTCGAGGCTCTGCCAGCGGTCCTCGCCGCTGAACACGTCGGCGTAGCGCGCGGTGAACATGTCGCGCCGTACCGCGTCGGAGGTCACGGCGACGATCTGCTCGTTCGTCGGCCAGACGTCGCGCAGGTAGACGGGCTTGCCGTCGGGGTCCTCGCCGAGCGGCTCGGTGAACAGGTCGACGTCGACCGTGCCGGCCAGGGCGTAGGCGACCACGAGCGGCGGCGACGCGAGGTAGTTCATCTTGCAGTCGGGGTTGATGCGCCCCTCGAAGTTGCGGTTGCCGGACAGCACCGAGGCGACCGCCAGGTCGTTGGAGTTCACGGCCTCGGAGACCTCCGGCAGCAGTGGCCCGGAGTTGCCGATGCAGGTCGTGCAGCCGAACCCGACGAGGTGAAACCCCAGCTTCTCCAGGTAGGGCGTCAGCCCGGCGCGCTCGTAGTAGTCCACGACGACCTTCGACCCCGGCGCCAGGGACGTTTTCACCCACGGCTTGGCGTCGAGGCCCCGGTCGACGGCGTTGCGGGCGAGCAGACCGGCGGCGAGCATCACCGACGGGTTCGACGTGTTCGTGCAGCTCGTGATCGCCGCGATGACGACGTGGCCGTGGTCGAGCTCGAACGTCGACCCGTCGTCCAGGCGCACGGGCACGGGGGTGCGGACCCGGTCGCGCAGCGGTCCTGGCGCGGGCGTCTCGGCGGTCCCGGGCTCGGGCTCGTCCTTCGTCCCGGCCGCGGGCGGGTCGCTGGCCGGGAAGGTCTCGTCCACGGCCTCGTCGACGCTGTCGCGGGGAAGGTCCGGCGGGGGGCCGTCGGCGTCGTCGTCCGCCACGAAGCGGCGCAGCGCGACGCGGAACGACGCCTTCGCCTGGTCCAGCCGGACACGGTCCTGCGGCCGGGTGGGGCCGGCGAGACTGGGGACGATCGTGCCGAGGTCGAGCTCGATCGTCTCGGAGTAGCGCGGCTCCGGGCCGGCGGGGTCGTGGAAGAGCCCCTGCTCCCGCGCGTAGGCCTCGGTGAGCGCGATCGTCTCGGCGGGACGGCCGGTGAACTCCAGATACCGCAGGGTCTCGTCGTCGATGGGGAAGATCGCGCAGGTCGACCCGTACTCGGGCGACATGTTGCCGATGGTCGCGCGGTTCGCGAGCGGCACGTTGGCCACGCCGGGACCGTAGAACTCGACGAACTTCCCGACGACGCCGCGGTGGCGGAGCATCTCGGTGACGGTCAGAACGAGGTCGGTGGCGGTCGCGCCCTCGGGAAGGGCGCCCGACAGCTTGAAGCCGACGACCCGCGGGATCAGCATCGACAGCGGCTGGCCGAGCATCGCCGCCTCCGCCTCGATGCCGCCGACCCCCCAGCCGAGCACCCCGAGGCCGTTGACCATCGGCGTGTGCGAGTCGGTCCCGACGAGCGTGTCCGGATAGGCGCGCAGCGTCCCCGTCCGGCCGTCGTCGGCGAAGACGACCTGGGCGAGGTACTCGAGGTTGACCTGGTGGACGATGCCGGTGTTCGGCGGGACCACCCGCAGGCTGTCGAACGCCTGCTGGCCCCAGCGCAGGAACGCGTAGCGCTCGGTGTTGCGGGAGAACTCGATGTCGGCGTTGCGCCGGAAGGCGTCGGGCACGCCGGCGACCTCGGCGATGATCGAGTGGTCGATGACGAGATCCGCCGGCAACAGCGGGTCGACCTTGCCGGGGTCGCCACCGATGTCGGCCATCGCGTCGCGCATCGCCGCGATGTCCACGACCGCCGGCACACCCGTGAAGTCCTGGAGCAGCACGCGGGCGGGCGTCCAGAGGATCTCGCTGCTCGGCTCGGCGTCCGGGTCCCACCCCGCGAGCGCCTCGACGTCCTGGGCGCGGACGGTGTCGCCGTCCTCGTGGCGCAAAAGGTTCTCGAGCAGGATCCGCAGCGAGTACGGCAGCCGGCCGATGTCGAAACGGTCGGCGAGCGCGTCGAGCCGGAAGATCTCGTAGGAGCACTCCCCCACCTCCAGCGTCGACCGGGCGTGGAAGGTGTCGGGCATGGCGTGCTCCTTTGCGATGCGGCGGCGGCACCCCCACGATAGACCGGCCCGCCGTCGGGGCCGGGCGCGGTGCGGCTACGCTGCCCCGGGGCGACACCTACGGAGGACCATGACCCGGGAACGCTACGACGCGGTCGTCGTCGGGGCTGGGCCGAACGGGTTGGCGGCGGCGATCACGCTCGCACGCCGGGGCCGTTCGGTGCTCGTGCTGGAGACCGCGGCCACTGCCGGCGGGGCGGTGAAGACGGAGGAGCTCACGCTCCCCGGCTTCCGTCACGACGTGTTCTCGTCGGTGTACCCCGCGGCCGTCGCGTCCCCGGTCTTCGGCGACATGCCGCTGGAGCGGCACGGGCTGCGCTGGGTCCACCCGCCCGTGGCGATGGCCCACCCGATGCCCGAGGGACGGGCGGTCGCCCTGTACCCCGACCTCGACCGGACGGCGGCGAACCTGGACGAGCTCGCACCCGGGGACGGCCGGGCGTGGCGCGGGCTCGTCGGCCCGTACGTCGAGCACTTCGACGCCGTGCGGCGCACGATGATGGCCGGCTTCCCGCCGGTCGAGGGGCCGCTGCGGGTGCTCGGCGCGTTCGGATTGGGCGGAGCCCTGGAGTTCGCCCGCCTCGTGCTCCTGCCGGCCCAGGCGCTGGCCGCCGAGCTGCCCTTCGGCGAGCACGCCACCGCCTGGCTGTACGGGTCGGCCATGCACGGCGACGTCGCGGTCGACGCGGCCGGCAGCGCGGTGGCCGCCGTCTACCTCAACCTGCTTGGCCACGTCGTCGGCTGGCCGAGCCCCGAGGGGGGCGCCGCCGCGCTCACCGACGCCCTGGTCGGCTACCTCGCCGAGGTGGGCGGTCAGGTCCGCACCGGCGCGCGGGTCGACCGGGTCGTGACGGCGCGCGGACGGGTCGCGGGGGTCGCCCTGGACGGCGGCGACTGCATCCGGGCGAACGTCGCCGTGTGCGACGTGACGCCGCACACGCTGCTGCGCCTCGCCGGCGACGCGCTGCCCCCCGCCTACCGGGCGCGCCTGGCCCGCTACCGGTACGGCCCCCACACCCTCAAGGTCGACTGGGCGCTGACGGGCCCGGTGCCCTGGACGGCCCCCGAGGCGCGCGAGGCCGGGACGGTCCACGTCGGCGGCCCTGCCCGGGAGCTGGCCCGCGCCGCCGTGCAGGTCCGGTTCGGGGAGGTCCCGGACCGCCCCTTCAGCCTGTTCGGTCAGCAGAGCCTCGCCGACCCGACCCGCGCCCCCGCGGGCCGCCACACCGCGTGGGCGTACACGCGCGTGCCCCACGGCGTCGACTGGGGCCGCGAGTCCGACCGCCACGTCGCGCGCGTCGAGGCCCAGGTCGAGCGGTTCGCGCCGGGGTTCTGCGACCGCATCCTCGCCCGGCACGTCCTCACCCCGCCGGCGATCGAGGCCCGCAACGCGGGCCTGCCCGGCGGCGACGTCGGCACCGGCAGCTACGCGCTCGACCAGCTGGTCTTCCGGCCGGTCCCCGGCCTGTCGCCGTACCGCACCCCGGTCGCGGGCCTGTACATCGGCAGCGCCGCCGCCTTCCCCGGCGGGGCCGTCCACGGCATCCCCGGTCGGGCCGCCGCCCGCGTCGCCCTCGCCGAGTCCGCCCTGCGCCGCTGGTGACCGGTCAGCGGTGGGCGGGACCGGCGCGACGGGCGACGCGCAGGGCGGCGTCGAGGATCTCGTCCTCGCCGAGCAGCACCGTGTCGGCGGCGGGTCCGAGGGGCACGTAGCTGTCGGCCGACCGGACCGACGCCAGCGGGGGCGCGGGGCCGTGCTCGGCGAGGTCGGCGATGACCGCGTCCGCGATGCCGCCTCCGGTCGCGCGGCACTCGTCGGCGACGAGGACCGCAGCGCACTGCCCGGCGTGGCGGCGCACGGCCTCCAGGGGCAGCGGGCTGAGCCACCGCAGGTCGACCACGCGGGCGCGGACGCCGTGGTCGATCCGCAGGCGCAGCGCCGCCCGCAGCGACATCCGCAGGCCGTTGGCGTAGGAGACGATCAAGAGGTCGGTGTGGTGGGGGTGGTGCACGCCGACCTCGCCGGGCAGCAGCGCCTGCCCGGGCGGCGGGTAGTCGCTGAGCCAGCCGCCGTCGCCGGGCTGGTGGAGGTCCTTCTCGTGGTAGAGCGCGATCGGCTCGAGGAACACGACCACCCGCCCGCACGCCTTTGCGAGCCCCAGCGCCCCCCGCAGCATGCGCACCGCGTCGTCCCCGCGGGACGGGACGGCCAGCACGAGGCCGGGGATGTCGCGCAGCGCCCCGATCGAGTTGTCGTTGTGGAAGTGCCCGCCGAAGCCCTTCTGGTAGGCCAGGCCGGCGACGCGGACGACCATCGGGTTCGTGAACTGACCGGAGGAGAAGAAGCTGAGCGACGCCGCCTCGCCGCGGAGCTGGTCGAGGGCGTTGTGGAGGTAGGCGAGGTACTGGATCTCCGGGACGGGCATGAGCCCGAGGTGGCCGGCGCCCTGCGCGATGCCGAGGATGGTCGTCTCGTCGAGCAGCGTGTCGAACACCCGGCCGGAGGTGAACGCGCGCTGCAGGCCGGAGGTCACGTTGTAGACGCCGCCCTTGCGGGCGACGTCCTCGCCGAAGACCAGCAGTTCCGGCCGGCGCAGCAGTTCGTCGTGCAGCGCGGCGTTGACGTGGGCGGCGAGCGTCCGGCGCACCGCGGTCGTCGCCTGCTCGGGCAGGACGCCGCCGAACAGCGCGGCGCGGGCGGCGGCGTCGGGGACGCCGGCGGCCTCCACGCGGGCGGCGGCCTCGTCGTAGG
>JACCXR010000202.1 GCA_013696915.1 Euzebyaceae bacterium | reverse complement strand
GTCGCCGTGCTTGACCGATCGCTTGTAGTGGGTGCCGCACAGGGCCTTCGCCTGCGTCGGGCGGCCGCAGCCCTCCACCGAGCACGTCTCCGGGTGGACCCGCCGGGACAGCGGCCGATCGGCCTGGACGTCCCCCGTGCGGTACCAGCGCAGGTAGTGGCCGTGGCACCAGCCGCGGGTCACCGACCGGCGGTCGCAGCCCTCGACGGCGCAGCGGGTCACGGCGGGACTGGCTCCTGGGGCATGACCGCAGCGTAGGTAGGGTCGGGATCGACGGACCGGCATGAGCGGTCCGCCTGTGGACATCCGAGTCCCTACAGTGATCGCGGTGGAGACCGGCGCGGCGGAGCGGCATGACCAGATCTGGGCGAAGATGGCCTTCGGCACCACCGCCGGACTGGTGCTGTTCAACTACGCGCTGCTGATCCTCGACCGCCGGGTCGGACTGTTGCAGCCGCAGCAGCGCGTGCCCCTGCTGGTGGCGGTCGTCGTCCCCGGCATGGTTCTGGCGGCGGCCTGGGCGCCGCTGCGGGTCCCGCTGCGCAGCGTCCGCCGGTTCCTCGCCTTCTCCGCGAGCGTGCTCACGGTCCTGCCCGGGCTGCTGCTCCTCTACCTGCCGTTCCTGTTCTTCGTCTTCCCGGCCGTCATGCTGTTCGTCGCGGCCCTGCGTGACCGCCCGCCGGCCCGTCCCCGGTGAAGCGCGTCACCGGTGGGTAAGCAGGCTGGCGGAACCGAACCGACCAGGAGGTAGGCCGTGGCCCCGGACGACGAACGCCGCCGCGACGACGATGAGCTTGTGGACGAGGGCACCCTCGCCGCCGGAGCGGCCGGCATGGCCGGGGCCGGCATGGGCGGGGCCGCGGCGGTCGCCGGTGGCGCGGCGGCGGAGGCCGACGCCGACGAGACCGGCGACGCGGACGACCGCGAGGACGACCGGTTTGCCTGACCCGACCGGCTCGCCTGACCGACCGGCTCGCCTGACCGACCGGCTCGCCTGACCGACCGGTCGGCGAACCGACCCGTCGGCCCAGTTCCCTCAACTCCCGGGGGGTCCGGCCGATCTGCCTGCCGACAGGCGGTGGACCGCCGCCTGCGGGGCAGAGCCGAGGCCGGCGATGAGCAGTTCGCAGACGACATGCCGCCCCCCGGCATCACCGGGCGCCCCCGGCCGTCCGTATGCCCCCGAACCCCCACCGCGCCGGGCCGGTCTCGGCAGCCGCTTCGCCCGCGTGTGGGCATCGGCCGCCGCCACGAACGCCGCGGACGGCGTCCGCCTGGCCGCCCTGCCGCTGCTCGCAACCGCCCTGACCCGCGATCCCAGGCTGATCGCCGGCCTCACGGTCGCGGGGACGCTGCCGTGGCTGCTCCTGTCCATTCCGGCCGGCGTCCTGGTCGACCGGGTCGACCGCCGGTCGGCGCTGCTCTTCACCGCCGCGGCTCGGGCGGTCGTCCTCGGCGTCGTCACCCTCGCCGTCGCCGGCGGCCACGTGACCCTGCCGCTGCTCTATCTGGCCGCCTTCCTGCTGGGTGCGGGCGAGGTGGTCTTCGACAACGTCGCCCAAACCCTCGTGCCGTCACTGGTCGGCGCCGGCGCGCTCGACCGGGCCAACGCGCGACTGCACGTCAGCGAGGTCGCCGGCAACGACATCGCCGGGCCGGGGCTCGGCGGCCTGCTGTACGCGGCAGCCGCCGCCGCGCCGTTCGCGCTGGGGACCGCCTGCTACGCCGGGGCGGCGGCGCTGGTCCTGCGCCTCGACGGGACCTTCCGCCCGGCGCGCGGCGCAGGGCCCGGGATCAGCGCGACGGCCGAGATGGTCGAGGGCGTGCGGTGGCTGCGCCACCAGCCCGTCCTGCGAAGGCTGGCGTGGATCGCCGGGGCGGTCATGCTGCTGAACAGCGCGGCGACCGCGGTCCTGGTGCTCTTCGCGAAGCAGGACCTCGGGCTCGGCGACGCCGGCTACGGGGCGCTGCTCTCGGCGACCATGGGCGGCTTCCTCCTCGGCGGAGCGGTCGCGCCCCGGCTTCGCCGCCACCTCCCGCTGAACCGGGCGCTCGCGGCGGTCATCGCCGTCGCCGCGACGAGCCAGTTCGCGGTGGGGCTCACGTCGCGTCCCGTGGCGACGGCTGCGGCCCTGGCCTGCGGGACCGCGGCGTTCGGGACGGCCAGCATCCTCCTGGTCGGGGTCCGACAGACGCTCGTCCCCGACCGCCTGCTCGGCCGCGTGAACGGGCTCTACCGCTTCTGCGGCCTCGGGGCCGTGCCGATCGGAGCCGCGCTCGGCGGTGTGCTCGCGAGTGCCCACGGCGTCCGCGCCCCCTTCCTGCTGGGCGGGGCCGCCATGCTGGTCGTGGCCGCTGCCGCCGCCCGTCTGCCGCGCGGGGCTTGAGGAGACGCCGCACGCGAGGCCGGCGCGTGCGCCGCCTGTCGACAGCGCAGAAAGTGGGCACAGTGCGACCCACATGGAACCCCTGATCGCGCCACCCGGCGCCCTGAGTGACGCCCTGCTCCGCTTGCGGGACGCCGTCCGGCTCCCCCAGTTCGATCTCACGGGCCCGGACCGGCAGGAGTGGCGCGAGCGACGCGACCGCGTCGCCAGGGACATCGGCGGTCACGTGGCGCGCCTGGAGGACATCGACGCCCCGCTGCTCGTCGTCTTCGGCGGCGTGACCGGGGCCGGCAAGTCGACCGCGGTGAACACCCTCGTCGGACATCCCGTGGTCACGACGGGGGTGCTCCGCCCGACGACGTACGCGCCGACGCTCGCGACCCATCCCGACGACGCCGCCTGGTTCACCGGCGACCGGATCCTGCCCGCCCTGCCGCGGGCCGAGTCGCGTCGCGACGTGCCGGCGGGAGGGCGCGCCGAAGCCGGCGTCCTGCGGATCGTGCGGACCGGGGAACTGCCGCCCGGCCTCGCCCTCGTCGACGCGCCGGACGTCGACTCGATCAGCACCGTCAACCGTGACCTGGCCGACCAGCTGCTCGACGCCGCCGACGTCTGGCTGTGGTTCACGACCGCCGGCAAGTACGCCGACGAGGAGTCCATGCGCTACCTGCGGCGGGCGCGCGAACGCAACACGGCGCTGGCGGTCGCCCTGACGCAGATCAGGACCGACGACGTCGAGGAGGTCGTTGTGGACTTCCGCGCCAAGCTCGCCGGGGAGAGCCTGGGCGACGTCGACCTGTTCGTCGTCCCGTCCACGACCGTCGTCGACGAGCGGCTCCCCGACGCAGACATCACGCCGTTGCGCACGTGGCTGTGGTCCCTCTCGGCGCCCGCCGCGCGCAGGGGGAGGCGCCGCCAGACCCTCGACGGCGCGCTCGCCGCGCTGCCGGGCGAGGTGGGACCGCTCGTGGACGCCGTCGAGTCGGAACTGCGGGCGGTCCGCACCCTGTCCTCCGAGGCCGGCCGCGCCTACGCGAACGCGGCCCACGACTTCGCAGCTGCGCTCGAGCAGGGACTGCCGCTGCAGCAGGAGGTCCTCGGCCGGTGGAACCGCTTCGTCGGCACCGGACGGTTCCTCAGGCTCGCCGAGGAGGCCACCGGCCAGGCCCGCGACTGGATCCGCAACCTGCTCACCAACGTCACCTCGGCGGAGGAGCATCGTCTCGAGCGTGAGGTCCGGGTCGAGGTGGCCGACACGGTGACGGGCCTGGTCGTGCAGCTCGCCGATCTCGCCGCCGCGGACATCGCCGACCAGTGGGCCCGGACTCCCGCGGGCCGGGACCTGGTCGCGGCCCGGCCCGACCTCGGCCGCAGCGCCCCCCACCTGCGCGACCGCGCCGACGCCGCGGTCCGGGACTGGCAGGCGACCGTCGTGGAGCTCGTCGAGACGAAGGGCGCCGAGCGCAAGATGAAGGCGCGGTGGGTCTCCACCGTCGTCAACGCCGCCGCGACGGGAGCCATCCTGCTCGCGCTCGCCCACACGGGCGGGCTCACCGGGGCGGAGGCCGGCATCGCCACCGCGGCCGGTGCCGCCAACCAGACGCTGCTCGTCAAGCTGCTGGGCGCGAACAACCTGCGCTGGCTGATCGCGCGGGCCAAGGAGGACCTCGTCGACCGTTTCGAGAACCTGATGACCGGCGAGCGTCACCGCTTCATCGAGGCACTCGCCGAGGCCGCGCCAGACCCCGAGGTCGTGGACGTCCTCGCAGACGCGTTGGTCGCGGTGGAGTCAGCCAGGGTGGCGCGGGCGTGAAGGTCGCGACCACGACGCGCCGCCGGGAAACGGACGTGCCGGCGCGTCTGCGCGCCCTCGACGAGGCCATCGGACTCGGGGAGGGACGCCTCGACGCCATGCTGATCGACGAGGCCCGCGTGGTCCGTGCGAAGGCGGGTGAGCGGCTCGCGCGCGGCGCCCAGGCCGTGGTCGTGGCCCTCGGCGGGGGGACCGGGAGCGGCAAGTCGTCGCTGTTCAATGCGCTGGCCGGCGCGCCGCTCGCCGAGGTCGGGGTCGTCAGGCCGGTCACCAGCGACGTGCGGGCCTGGGTGGTGGGCGACCCGCAGGCCGCCGCGCCGGTGCTCGACTGGCTGGGGGTCGCGCGCCGGCATCTGGTCGACCCGACCCCCGAGGCTCCGGAGGGGCTGGTCCTGCTCGACCTGCCCGACCACGACTCCGTCGCGCTGGGCCATCGGGAGGTGGTCGACCGCTACGTGGAGCGGGTGGACGTCCTCACGTGGGTCGTGGACCCGCTGAAGTACGCGCAGCGAGCCCTGCACGCCGGGTACCTGCGGCGGCTCGCCGAGCACGCCGACGTCCTCTTCGTCGTCCTCAACCGGGTGGACGAACTCGACCGCCGGTCGTGCCGCGCGTGCCTCGACGACCTCCGGCGCATCCTCGCCGGGGAGGGCCTCGGCGGCGCCCGGGTGCTCGCCACGTCGGCCGCGACCGGGGAAGGGGTGGACGAGCTGCGGCGCGCCCTGGCGGACGAGGTCCGGAGCCGGCGCGCCATCGGCGAGCGGATCGCCGCGGACGTGCGCACCGTCGCGGCGGCGCTGGCCGCCCAGACCGGCCCGCCGGCGCGGACGCGACTGGATGGCGCCGCGCTCGTGGGGGCCCTGGCC
>JACCXR010000151.1 GCA_013696915.1 Euzebyaceae bacterium | reverse complement strand
GCGGCGGCGATGTCGCAGATGCGGGCCTGGATGACCGTGGCGTCGTCGAAGCCGGTGACCTCAACCGCGAAGTCGCCCGGCAGCGAGTCCGCCCACCTGCCCGCCTCATCGACTGCCTCGTCGAGGTTCTGCGGGGATCGGAACACCCAAGCTCAATGCGCCAGTGAGTCCGACGGGTGTGGTGCGCGTCCGGGGCGGCGTCGGCGGGTGACCGAGCTTCGCCCCTGGCGGCGAGCTTCCAGGGCGTGCGCTCGTGGAGCATGGCGCCTGCCCACAGCATCCTCGCTGCGGGGGCTCGTCACGAGCCCGCCCTGTGCCGCGGCGTCCTGCCGACCGGTGCGCCTCCGCAGGGTCGGTCCACGGCGCGTTGACCTGCGGCGGGGAAGTGGCCTGCTATCCTCAAGGGTCCGCGCGCCGCTTGGCGCGCCCCGCGCCGGTAGCTCAGCGGATTAGAGCATCTGACTACGGATCAGAAGGTCGGGGGTTCGAATCCCTCCCGGCGCGCTGAGAACAAGCAGGTCAGAGGCGTGATCGTGGATGACCCACGAACCCCGATGGGTCACCGATGCGCCGGAGGACCGTGTGGCGCCGCCCTCGCCGTGGCAAGTGGTACGAATCTGGTATGGGAGTGACCATCGACGGCGCTGGCCGGGTCGTCGTGTCGAAGTCCCTCCGCGAGGAGCTGAGGCTGGAGGCCGGCACGACCTTGGAGATCCGCACCCGGGACGGAAGGCTCGAACTCGAGCCCGTCGCCACGCCGATGCGACTGGTCCGCCGGGGGAAGGGTCTCGTGGCGACCACGGACGAGCCGATCGTTCCGATCGACGCGGACGACGTCCGGGCGGTCATGGAGTCGCTGCGCCGGTGATCGCCGTCGACAGCTCGGTGGCAGTGGCCGCCCTTCGGCGACTGGCACCGACTCAACGAGCCCGCGCGGGCGGTGCTCGATACGGGCGCGGCGTTGCCTGCGCACGCCCTTCTGGAGACCTACTCGGTGCTGACCGGCTTCCCGCCGCCGCACCGGGCCGCGCCCGACCTTGTCGGTGAATGGCTCGATGACCGCTTCCCGATGATCCTGTCGCCCCCGGGGCCACAGGAGCAGCGTGCTCTCGTCCGCCGGCTCGCCGCGGCCGGACGCACCGGCGGCGCGGTCTACGACGCGCTCGTGGCCCTGACGGCCCAGCTGGCGGGTGCCGTGCTCGTCACGGCCGACGTCCGCGCCGCCGCCACTACGGGCTGGTCGGGGTCCAGGTGCGTCACCTCGGCGAGGCACCCCTTCGGCCTGGGTGAGACGGTTTCCCGGTCGGGCGAAGGGTGGGCCGACGCTCAGCGGTGGTCTGTGCCGTATCCGGCAGAATCCACCGCTGAGGGTCGCAGCCGAGGCTGACCCCGCTGCCTGGGCGGCGCGGGCCCACGGGCCTTCCCCGACCCCCGACCCCTCAGTCCAGCGACTGGCGGTGCGTCTCGGCGGCGCGGTCGCCGAGGGCGCCGAGCGGGCCGAGGTCCACGCCGGTCTCGCCGCCCAGCTCCGCCTCCGTGCCGCTGCCGTCGGAGGGCGGGTCGGGCAGCAGCCGGTCGACGAGGGCCGCCGCCCGGCTCGACAGCGCCGGCGCGAGGCCGTGGAGGCGGACGGCGAGATGGGCCTGCCAGGTGAGGATCACCTCGGCGTCGCCGCGGCGGGCGGCCGCCACGATGCGGCGGGCGGCGTGCTCGGCGCTGGTCGAGGTGACCGGCAAGCTGGCGGCCAGACCGAACCAGCGGAACTCGGCGGCCGAGTCCCCCTTCGCCAGGGCCGCGAGGTGCGAACCGGTGCGCATGAGGCCCGGCACGACCGTCGTGACGAGCACCCCCTCGGGCGCGAGCTCGACCCGGAGGCCCTCCGAGAAGCCGACCGCGGCCGACTTCGCCGCCGTGTACGGCAGCAGGTGCGGGGCGGGAACCTTGCCGCCGATCGAGGTGATGTTCACGATCCGGCCGGCTTCGGCCGCGCGCAGGTGCGGCAGGGCGGCCATCGTCGGGTGGTAGGTGCCCCAGAACATCGTGTCCATCGCCTGCTGGAAGTCCTCCAGCGTCTGGACCTCGACCGGGCCGATCGAGATTGTGCCGGCGTTGTTCACCAGGACGTCCAGCCGCCCGTGCCGCTCCACCGCGCGGTCGATCAGCGCCCGGACCTGTTCGGGGTCGCGGACGTCGCAGGCGACGCCGAGCGCGTCGGCGCCGCCGGCGCGCAGCTCCGAGGCCGCGCCCTCCACCTGCTCGGCGTTGCGGGCGCAGACCACGACCGCGGCCCCCTGCGACGCGAACTCCCGCGCGAGCGCGAGGCCCAGGCCACGCGAGCCGCCGGTGACGACCGCCACCCGGCCGCCGAGGTCGATGCCGCCGCCGCGCAGCAGGGCCTTCGCCGTCAGCGCCGTCAGCGCCGCTCCGGTGATCAGCCGCCTCATCC
>JACCXR010000132.1 GCA_013696915.1 Euzebyaceae bacterium | reverse complement strand
GCCCTGCTCGTGCGCGATGGCCCAGGCGGCGTTCACGATCTCCTCGAAGCGCTGGGCGCGTTTCGAGGCAGCAGCCGTCGCCCCGGCGCGTGAGCTCCTATCAGTGATAGTCACAACGCCTATCATGGATAGGTCGTCGGCTCGTGTCAAGGGTCCTCCTGCAGCGGGGCACCTGCCGGACCCGGCAGGCCCGGGCTGGCGGGTCGTTGCCGCCGCTGCGGCCGACGCTTCCCAAGCAACACACCCTGAACTTGAAAACGGTTGTCGTCTATCTGTAGGCTGGCGGTATGACTGTCGCGCAGAACCCCTCTCAACAACCAGCCGTCGGCGGGAGCTGGGTCGTGCAGCTGCTGGTCGAGCGGCCGGACGGTGGGGAGTTGCTGGGCCTCGACGCGTTGTCCACGCTGGTCAACGCTCTGCCCACGCCGGGCGCGACGGTGTCGTGGCGTCGCGACCGCTACCTGCTGGAGCTGCCGGTCTGCGGCGGCGACGTGCGGGAGGCGATGAGCGCGGCCCTGACGGTCAGCCGTGACGCCAGGCGGCAGGCCGGGGTGTTGGCCTGGCCGATCCGTAGCTGCGCCGTGCTCGACGCCCAGGAGTACACCGCGGCGCGGGTAGGCGACACGCCAGGCCCGCTCAGCGCGGAGCCGACCACGACGTGCGCCGATGGCACGCACACAGATCGCCCCGGAACGTCCCGCGAAGCGCGTCCGCAGTCGAAGGATCCGTCATGGCAGTAGCGGGCGACGAGAAGCGACGGACCGCGGCGCGGGCGCTGTGGGCGCGGGGCGACTACGCGACGGTGGGAGACCTGGTGGCTGGCGCCGGGCCGTCACTGTGCGAGCGCGTCGGTGTGGCGGGCTTGGAGGTGCTCGACGTCGGGACCGGGACGGGCAGCACCGCGCTGGCCGCTGCCCGCGCCGGCGGACGCGTCACCGGGGTGGACCTGACACCGGAGCTGCTCGCCGTGGCCCGACGCCGCGCCGACGCGGCTGGATTGCAGGTCGAATGGCAGGAGGCCGATGCCCTGTCGTTGCCATGCCCGGACGCCGCGTTTGACCGGGTGCTCTCGACCTTTGCGGTCATGTTCGCCCCCGACCCGGGTCGCGCCGCCGCGGAGCTGGTACGGGTCTGCCGGCCGGGCGGCGTGATCGGCGTGTGCAGCTGGACGCCCGACAGCGTGTTCGGGCGCCTCGGCACGACCCTCATGGGATTCCTGCCGGACCCGCCGCCCAAGGGACCGTCCCCGCTGGACTGGGGCGAGCCGGCAGCGGTGCGCGGCTTCTTCGACGGCCTGCCGGTCCAACTGTCGTTCCACCACGCCGCGGTCGGGGTGTCGTTGGCCAGCGTCGAGGACGCCGTGGGTCTGTTCGAGGAGCGCTCGGGACCGGTCATGGCCGCGCGCGACGCGCTGGGGCCGGCCGGCCGCTGGCCCGAGGCACGCGCGGCGATGGCGGCGCTGTTCGCCGAGGCCGACGTCGCCACAGACGGCAGCCTGCGCATGGAAGCCGACTACCTCGTCGCCCTGGCGGCTGTTGGGCCTCGATGACGGCTTCTGAACGTTCGCCGGGCGAGGGCGAGGACGTCGCCTGGAGCGACGAGGTCGAGCACCTGATCGCTGCCGCCGACGTCGAGGCGCCGCTCGGCGCGCAGATCGCCGAATGGCTCACCGCTGAGCCGGCCGGCCGGGTCGCCGACATCGGTTGCGGACCCGGCGCGATGACCCTGGCGCTGCTCGCTCGCAGCCCCGACGCCCAGGTGGACGCGGTGGACGGCGAGCCGATGATGCTGGACGCGGCGCGTCGATGTCTCACCGCGGCAGGCCTGGACGCGCAGGTGGAGTTCCGACTCGGGGATCTGGACAGCTTGGAGCTTGCCGAGGCGGCGTACGACCTGGTCTGGGTCGGCTCCGTCGTCCACCACCTGCCCGACCAGCAGTCGGGGGTCGACCGCCTAGCCGCCCTGCTGCGGCCGGGCGGCCGCCTGGCCCTGGGAGAGGGCGGCCTGCCGCTGCGCTGCCTGCCCTACGATCTCGGCATCGGTCGTCCAGGCCTGGAGGCCAGGCTCTCGGCGGCGCAGGCGGCGTGGTTCAACGCGCTGCGCGCCGCCATGCCGGGGGCCGTCCGCGCGCCAGCGGGCTGGACGACCCTGCTGGGCAGCGCTGGCCTGGTCGCGCCCGTGACGGGTCGTTCCTGTTTGAGGTGCCAGCGCCGCTCCCGAACGCGGCGCGGGCGCACCTGCTCGCCCACCTCCAGGCGCTGCAAGGCCGGGACGGAGTCGTGTCCCGGCTCGATGACGAGGACCGGACGGCGTTGCGACGGCTGCCCGATCGCGACGCCGCCGCGTACGTGGCGCGCCGAGACGACACCTTCCTGCTGACGGCCAGGAGCGTTCACGTCGCCCGCCGACGGTTGCTCAGGGTGTGACGGGCCGGACGCGGCGCGCAAGCACCCGGGCCAGCGCGGTGGCGCAGTAGGCCGCGAGCGCGACGAGCACGATCGCGGCGCCGGTCGGGGCGTTGGCGTAGAAGGCGACGA
>JACCXR010000131.1 GCA_013696915.1 Euzebyaceae bacterium | reverse complement strand
GCTCGCGCTGATGCTCGCTCCGGTCGACGTCGGTCTGCGCCGGCTGCGGCTGGAGCGCGCCGACTGGGGGCGTGCCGGGGCGTGGGCGCGGTCGCGCTTCCACCGCGGCGGGGGCGGGCCGCGGTCGGGCCCGACGGCGGCACGCGACCAGGCGACCGACGCGCTGTTCGCCGCGAAGGCCCGGGCGCGCGGTGGCGGTCAGGCCGCGCAGGTCCCGCCGCCGCCTCCCCCTCCGCCCCGCGACCCGGGGTCCGTCGACTGAGTTACGGCTGGCGCAACTCAGCCGACACACCCGGGGATGGGGGCGGCGGCGGGGCGCGCCACAGGTCGCGGGTCCACACCAGCCACCCGCCGCCGTAGAGCAATGACAGCGCCACCAGTGCCCACGACGTCGCCCGCAGCCCGACGACCTCCGCCGCGCCGCCGGCGGCGAGCGCCGACACCCCGACCGCGAGGGTCGCCAGACCGAAGTCGAGGCTCATCACCCGTCCGCGCATCTCATCCGGCGTCGTGGTCTGCAGTCCGTAGGTCGACAGCACCCACTGCGATCCCCCGCCGGCGTGGGCGAGGACGACGCACACCGCCGCCACGGCCAGAGAGTCCGTCAGCGGCAGGAACGCGTATGCGACGGCGTAGCCGACGATCGACGAGCCGCACACGACGAGCAGCCGGCGGCCGTCTCCCCGGCTGAGGGCCCTCCCCACGAACGGCCCGAGGAGCGCCCCGAGCCCGCGGGCGGCGAGCAGCAACCCGATCGCGCCGTCCCCGGCTCCGTAGCGCAGTGCGAAGGCGGGCAGCAGGCCGACGATGCCGTTGCCGATCCCGACGCCGGTCTTGGTGAGCATCAGCGCGCGGGTGAGCTTGCGCGGCCCGACGAACGCCCAGACCTCGCCGAGGTAGGCGAACACGGTGGCGGGGGCGGCGACCGGTCCTCTGCGGAACGGGCGGCGGATGCGGACGAGCAGCGCCGCCGAGACCAGGAAGGTCGCCGCGTTGACCCCGAAGGTGGCATCCCGGCCAAGGGTCTGTGCCACCAACCCGCCGACCGCCGCGCCGACGAACAGCATCGTCCCCCAGACCGCGCCCATGGTGGCCTGCGCCAGCGAGAGGTCGCCGTCGTCGACGAGGTTGGGGAGGACGGCGCTGACCACGGGCTCGAAGAACGCGCTTAGAACGGCGATCGCGACGACGCACAGCACGGCGAGCCACGCGCGGCCGGATGCAGCGGCCGCGAGCAGTCCGAGCGCCGGCACCACCCGGGCGACGTCGACGCCGATCATCATGCGCTTGCGGTCCACGCGGTCGGCCACCACACCGGCGAACGGCGAAGCGAGGAAGACGGGCAGCACGCTGGCCGCGTACACGACCGCTGCCGCCCCGTCGCTGCCGGTGAGGTCGCGGACGAGGCCGCTGACGGCGACGAAGGCGAACCAGTCGCCGAGCAGCGACACGACCGACGCACCGAACAGCAGCCGGAAGTCGGCGTTGCGCCGCAGGAGCGACCAGAGCGCTCCGCGGCGCCGGATCAGAGCCGGTTCGGTCGCGTCCACTCCAGCCCCAGCACGTGATGGTCGAGGAACGCGAACATCGTCTCGTAGAACAGCCGCGCGTTCTGGGGCTTGAGGATCCAGTGGTGCTCGTCGGGGAAGTACAGGAACTGGCCTTCGACGTGGTGGCGGCACAGGTCGTTCCAGAGCGTCAGCGCCTCGCTGATCGGCACGCGGTGGTCGAGCTCGCCGTGGGTGACGAGCATCGGCGTGCGGATGCGCGCGACGTGGCGGTTCGGCGTGGCGGCCTCGTAGCGGGACGTGTCGGTGTAGATGTCGCCGAACTGGTGGGCCCACCAGAAGCTCTGGTCGGTGGTGCCGTGGAAGGCGAGCAGGTCCCACAGGCCGGCGTGGCTGACGATCGCGTCGAAGCGGTCGGTGTGGCCCGCGATCCAGTTCGCCATGTAGCCGCCGAACGACCCGCCCATGGCGGCCGTGCGCGATCCGTCGACGTCCGGGCGGTCGACGGCGGCGTCGGTCGCGGCCATGAGGTCGGTGTAGGGCTCGTCGCCCCACCGGCCCCAGCCGCGGCGGATGAAGTCCTGCCCGTAGCCGGTGGACAGGCCGGGGTCCGGCAGCAGCACCGCGTAGCCGCGGGCCGCGAGCAGGTGGGGGTTCCAGCGCCAGTGCCAGCCGCTCCACGAGAAGTTCGGGCCGCCGTGGATCATCACCAGCAGCGGCGCCGGCCGCTTCGGCGAGGCGTCCGGCGGCAGGACGAGCCAGGACCGCACGGCGGTCCCGTCGCCTGCGGTGGCCTCCACGCGCTCGACACGACCGGGGGCCTCGATGTCGTCGCCGGGCGTCGGCAGCTCGCGGGGCTCGCCGTCGGCCTGCGCCGCGTCGAGGACCACCGCCCGCGGCGGGTGGTCGACCGTCGACCGCAGTGCGTAGAGCACGTTCCCGTCCGGTGACGGGCACAGGTCGCTGTAGGTGCCCTCGGCGGCGAGCCGCCGCACGCCGCTGTCCTGGCCACCGCCGGACCGGTCGCCGTCGAGATCGACGCGGAACGGCAGGGTCCGGCCGTCGGAGTCGGCCGTGAAGAACACCGCCCGCGAGTCAGGGGCCCACACCGGCGCGGCCGGCCAGAGGTCGAATCCGGGTGTGAGGTCTCGCCCCTCGCCGCGCTCCAGGTCGAACAGCCACAGCGAGGAGTCGTACGGCTCGTCCAGCGTGGCCAGAGACTCCCGCGTGCAGACCACCCAGCGCCCGTCCGGCGAGCACGCGGGCTGCTCGTACCAGCACTCGCCGGCGCCGATGGTGCACAGGCTCCCTTCGGCGGCGTCGATCGCGACGAGGTCGGCGAAGCGGCGCAGGGGGTCGCCGTCGGTGTTGTGCCACCAGCCGGTCACGACCGTCGCGCCGTCCGGTGTCACGTCGAACGTCGCGCCGTCGAGGGCGCGGCCGGACTCCGGGGTCAGGTCGGTCGTGGTCGGCGGCTCCTCGCCGTCGGGGGCCGGCGCGACGTGGATGCGGCGCTCGCGTGGGCCGACGTAGTGGTCCCACAGCCGGATCGGGTACTCGGTGAACAGCTGGGCCGTGATCTCGGCGTCCTTCCGGGCCTTCGCCCGCTCGCGGTCGGCGTCCCAGTCCTTGGCGCCTGGGAAGCTCGACGCCGCCAGCACGACGGCGCCGGAGTCGCGGGCGACCGCGACGGCGTCCACGCCGCCCGGCGGGGCGAGCAGCATCGCCGCCTCGCCGCCGCCGGGCGGCAGCAGCCACAGCGCCGGGACCTCCTCGCGTTCCTCCCCGGCGGCGTCGGGGTCGGGTCGGGCCGACAGGAACAGCAGGCCGCCGTCGGGCAGGAAGGCGGCGCCGGACTCGCCCTTCGCGGAGCGGGTCAGGCGCCGCGGCTGGCGGTCGCCGTCCGGGTCGAGCTCCCAGAGCGCGCGGACGTAGCCCGTGGCCTTCGCGTTCGGCCGGGCGACGCTGGTCACCAGCCGGCGCCCGTCAGGCGACAGGCGCAGCCCCTCCACGCGCGGAAGGCAGAGGAAGCGGTCAAGGGAGAAGCCGGCCGGGTCGGCGGTGTCCGTCATGGACGGCATGCTGCCATCCCGGAGAGCGGGCCGCGGCGGGCGGCGGGCATGCCGCGGATGACGGGCATGGCGCGGACGGCGGGCATGCCGCGGACGGCGGGCATGGAACAATGGCACCGACGCCCGATCCCGCAGGAGGCCGCCGCCATGACCGAAGCCGTGATCGTCGGATACGCCCGCACCCCGATCGGCAGGTTCGGAGGCGGGCTCGCCGGCCTGACCGCCATGGACCTCGGCGGGCGCGCGATCGCGGCGGCGCTGGAGCGCAGCGGCGTCGCGCCGGATCAGGTCGAGTCCACGATCATGGGGCACGTGCTCCAGGCCGGGCAGGGCCAGATCACCGCGCGGCAGGCGGCGCGCAAGGCGGGCATCCCGATGGACGTGCCGGCGCTGACGGTCAACAAGGTGTGCCTGTCGGGCATGACCGCGATCGCGCTCGCCGACCAGGCGATCCGCCTCGGCGAGGCCGACGTCGTCGTCGCCGGCGGCATGGAGTCGATGTCGAACGCCCCGTACCTCCTGCCGAAGGCGCGGACCGGCTACCGCATGGGCAACGGCACGCTCGTGGACGCGATGATCCACGACGGGCTGTGGTGCGCCTTCGACGACGAGCACATGGGCGCCGGCAGCGACAAGATGAACGAGCGCCACGGGATCAGCCGGGCGGCGCAGGACGAGTGGTCGGCGATGTCGCACGAGCGCGCCGCCGCGGCGTGGAAGGAGGGGCGCTTCGCCGGCGAGGTCGTGCCGGTCGAGGTCCCCCAGCGCCGGGGTGACGCCGTCGTGGTCGACACCGACGAGGGCATCCGGCCGGGCACGACGGCGGGGTCGCTCGCCAAGCTGGTCGCGGCCTTCTCCGGGGACGGCACGATCACTGCGGGCAACGCCAGCCAGGTGTCAGACGGCGCCTCGGCGCTCGTGCTCGCCGGCCGCGACAAGGCCTCCGAGCTCGGCCTGACCCCGCTCGGCCGGGTGCTGGCGTACGGGACCGTGGCCGGGCCGGACCCGTCGCTGCACCACCAGCCGGCGCAGGCCATCCGCAAGGCGGCCGGGAAGATCGGCGCCGATCCCGGCGGGTTCGACCTCTACGAGATGAACGAGGCTTTCGCCGCCGTGGCGCTGTACTCGGCGGGCCTCCTCGACCTGCCCGCCGACCGGGTGAACGTCAACGGCGGCGCCGTCGCCCTCGGCCACCCGATCGGCTCCAGCGGCGCGCGGATCACGATCACGCTGCTGAACGAGCTGCGGTCCCGCGGCGGCGGCACGGGCGCCGCGGCGCTCTGCGGCGGCGGGGGCCAGGGCGACGCCCTGATCATCGAGACCCTCTGAGGCGCCCGCCAAGACCTACGACTCCGCAGCCGCCGACGTGGCGGGCCTGCAGTCGTGGGTCATCGACCACGCCGGGCTCCACACCGCCGCCCACCTCCGCCGCGTCCGCTCGCTCGCCGAGTTCGCCGACGCCGCCCTCGGACGGTGACGGTGACCGCTGAGCGCTGAGCGCTGACACTTGAAGGGTAGACGCAGATGCTCGCGCCTACCCTTCTGAGGTGGTGGGGCGCCAGACCGGGGAGGCGCCCCAGGCTCAGGGTTCGAAGGGTAGGCGCCACAGGTGGCGCCGAGCCTTCAACAGATGGCGTGACGGACGTCGCCCATTATTGCCCCCTTGACGCCGGGACGTCACCCGGCGTACTTTGTTGCGGCGGTCGACATATACGGGAAGGTTGCGCGTGAGGCGTGGCACGGGCCAGGAAGAGGTGCGGCGGCACAACCTCAGCGTGCTGCTCCGCCACCTGCATGCCGCCGGCCCGACCACGAGATCCGACCTCACCGCCCGGACCGGGCTCAACCGCAGCACGATCGGCGTGCTCGTCGGGGACCTGGCCGCGCGAGGTTTCGTCGTCGAGGGGAAGGCGACGGCGACGGGGGGGCCCGGCAGGCCGAGCCCGCCCGTCCACCCCCGTCCCGAGGGCGCCGTCGCGCTGGCGCTCGAGGTTGACGTCGACTCGCTCGCGGCCGCGACCGTCGGCCTCGGCGGGCATGTCCTCGGCCGGCGGCGGGTCGACCGGCCCGGTGGCCGCTTCTCCCCGGAGGACACGGTCGACGAACTCGCGAGGCTCGCCCGGCCGCTGCTGAGAAGGCTCCCCGCCGGCGCGCCGGTCGTGGCCGCCGGCGTCGCGGTGGTCGGCCTCGTCCGCGTCGGCGACGGCTGCGTGCGCGTCGCCCCGAACCTCGGCTGGGTGGATGTGCCGCTCGCCGCACTCGTCCGCCGGCGGCTGCGGCTGCGCGTGCCCGTCGCCGTCGGCAACGAGGCCGACCTCGGCGCCCGCTCCGAGCATGTGCGCGGCGCCGGTGTCGGCATCGACGACCTGGTCTACCTGTCCGGGGAGGTCGGCGTCGGGGCCGGCATCATCGTCGGCGGCCGCCACCTCGGGGGCGCCGAGGGCTACGGCGGAGAGGTGGGCCACCTGCCCGTCAACCCCACCGGGCAGGCGTGCGGGTGCGGCTCGGTGGGGTGCTGGGAGAC
Organism: Euzebyaceae bacterium; assembly: GCA_013696915.1. Lineage (GTDB taxonomy): Bacteria > Actinomycetota > Nitriliruptoria > Euzebyales > Egibacteraceae > JACCXR01. Next base: position 7,821 of record JACCXR010000131.1, on the reverse strand, counting down.
CGAGGTCGGGGAGGGCGCGCTGCTGCGACGTGCGGGCAGGTCGGCCGAGCCGGGCGACCGCACCGCGGTCCGCACGCTCCTCGACGACGCGCGCGCGGGCGACGACGCGGCCCGCGCGGCGGTCGAGGCCGTCGGTCGTTGGCTCGGCGTCGGGCTGGCCGGCGTCGTCAACGTCTTCAACCCGCGGCGCGTCGTGCTCGGCGGGCTGTTCGCCGAACTCCACCCGCTCGTCGCGCGTACCGTCGACGCCGAGCTCGACGGCCGTGCGCTGGACGCCAGCCGAGCGGTCGTCGATGTCGTCGTGTCCGCCCTTGGGGTGGACGCGCCGCTGCTGGGCGCGGCCGAGCTCGCCCTCGACGAGCTCCTCGGCGACCCCACCCGCATGCCGCCCCTGGCCGAGCAGAACAAAGACGCCGCCCGTGAGTGACGCCCGCCGCCCGTGCGTGACACCCGCCGCCTCCTCACCCCTGCCGACGGCGGCCCGACGCGGAGGTCGCGGTGGGCGTGACGCCGAACGCCGGCCCGACGCCGAGGTCGCGGTGGGCGTGACCCCGAACGCCGGCCCGACGCGGAGGTCGCGGTGGGCGTGACCCTGACCGCCGGCGCCGACCGTGCCGTGGTCGACCCGGACCGTGGCGGCCGGCTCGCCTCGCTGGTCGCGGGCGGCGCCGAGCGGCTGGTCACGACCGCGCCGCCGGACGCGACCGATCCTGTGCTCGCCTGGGGCTGCTACCTGATGGCCCCGTGGGCCGGCCGTCTCGCCGGCGCGGTCCTCCCCTGGCGTGGCGAGCGCCACGACCTGACCGCCAACGAGGCGCCGCACGCCCTGCACGGCGTGGTGTTCGACGAGCGGTGGACCGTCGGCGACGCGGGCGGCGATTCGGTCACGCTCTCCTGCGCGCTGCCGCCGGAGCGCTGGCCGCTGGGCGGCACCGTCCGGCAGCGGGTCCGTCTCAGCCCCGGCGCCCTGACGCTGGAGGCGTCCGTGGAGGCCGGCCCCCGCGGCATGCCCGCGGCGGTGGGCTGGCACCCGTGGTTCCGCAGGCCGGCCGCCGTAGACATGGCGGTGGCCCTCGACGCCGACACGACCCTGGTCACGACCGGCGACCTCGTGCCCACCGGCGCGACGCGCCCGGTGACGGCCGAGGAGGACCTGCGCGGCGGACCGCTGCTCGGCGATCGACGCCTCGACCACCCCTACGCGGGCGTCCGCCCGCCCGCGGCTGTCCGGTGGCCGGACCTGGAGCTGACGATGGACTTCGGAACTCCGATCGCGACGGTGGTCGTCCACACGCCGCCCGCGGGGGTCTGCGTCGAACCGCAGAGCGCCTGGCCGAACGCGGCCGTCCTCGCGGCTGCCGGCGTCGAGGGCACCGGGGTCGCTCCACTGGGGCCTGGAGGCCGCCTCTCGGCACGGGTCGAGTGGAGGTGGGGCGCGCCGGAAGGGCGCCAAGGCGTACGATCCACGTAGTAGGTCCCGCGGCGGCCACGCCGCGGGCGCACACGAGCAGGAGGAGGTTCGCAATGCGAGGTATCCGGTGGGCCAGGCTGCTGGCCCTGATGGTGGCGATGACCGTGATGCTCACGGCCTGCGGGGACGCACAGGACGCTGCGGACAGCGGCGACGCGGGGACCGGTGACACGGCCGCCACCGGGACAGAGACGGAAGGCACCGGGACGGAGACGGGCGCCACCGGGACAGAGATGGCCACCGCGACAGAGACGGGCGGCACCGAGACCGCCGGCGCCGAGCCGACGGGCGGGGACGTCGAGGGCAAGATCGCGGTGCTGCTGCCCGACAGCGCGTCGTCGTCGCGCTGGGAGACCGACGACCGCAGGTTCTTCGAGCAGGCGTTCGAAGAGGCGGGCCTTTCCAGCGACCAGTACACGATCCTCAACGCCGAGGGCGACGCCTCGACGCAGCAGACGCAGGCCGAGCAGGCGATCACCGACGGTGCGCGGGTGCTGCTGCTCGTCAACCTCGACAGCGGCAGCGGCGCGGCGATCGTCGCCGACGCGAAGTCCCAGGACGTGTCGGTCATCGACTACGACCGGCTCACCCTCGACGCCGAGTCGGACTACTACGTCAGCTTCAACAACGTGACCGTCGGCGAGCTGCAGGGCCAGGGACTGGTCGACTGCATCACCGAGGCCGGCGTGGAGAACCCGCAGATCGCGGTCCTCAACGGCTCCCCGACCGACAACAACGCGACCCTGTTCGCGCAGGGCTACAACTCGGTGCTCGACCCGCTCTTCGAGTCCGGTGACTGGACCGAGGTCGACGACCAGTCCGTCCCGGACTGGGACAACCAGCAGGCGCTCGTCATCTTCGAGCAGATGCTGACCGCGGCGGACAACTCCATCGACGGGGTGCTCGCCGCGAACGACGGCCTCGGCAACGCCGCCATCTCGGCGCTGAAGTCGGCCGGCCTCAACGGCATCCCGGTCACGGGCCAGGACGCCACCGTCGAGGGGATCCAGAACATCCTCGCCGGTGACCAGTGCATGACCGTCTACAAGGCGATCCGCGAGGAGGCCTTCGCGGCCGCCGACCTCGCCGTCTCGCTGTTGCAGGGCGAGGAGCCGGAGGGCGTCGAGGACGTCACCGACAACGGCAGCCGCGAGGTCCCGTCGCTGCTGCTCACCCCGGTGGCGGTCACCGCGGACAACATCGAGGACACCGTCATCGCGGACGAGTTCCGCACGTGGGAGGAGATCTGCGTCGGCGAGTTCGAGCAGTACTGCCCGGAGGGCGCGCTCGACGGCTGACGCGCCACCGCCGCGGTGCGGGGGCGTTGCTTTCCGGCCCCCGCACCGCGACCATACGTCGGTGGACGAAGGAGGCGGGCGATGGCCGACAGTCCGATACTCGAACTCCGCGGGGTCTCAAAGAGCTTCGGAGCGGTGCAGGCGCTGACCCGCGTGGACTTCGCCGTTCGTGCCGGAGAGGTCATGGCCCTCGTCGGCGACAACGGTGCGGGCAAGTCCACGCTGATCAAGTGCATCGGCGGGATCCACCCGGCCGACGGCGGCGAGGTCCGGTTCGAGGACCGGACGGTGACGATCTCGTCGCCCAAGGACTCGTCGGCCCTCGGCATCGAGATCGTGTACCAGGACCTGGCGCTGTGCGACAACCTCGACATCGTCCAGAACATGTTCCTCGGACGTGAGCGGCTGTCAAGCTTCGCCCGGCTCGACGAGACCGCGATGGAGCGGGCCGCCATGCAGACCCTGGCGAGCCTGTCGGTCACGACCGTGAGGTCCGTCCGCCAGACGGTCGCGGGGCTCTCGGGCGGCCAGCGGCAGTCCGTCGCCGTCGCCAAGGCCGTGATGTGGAACTCGACGGTCGTCATCCTCGACGAGCCGACGGCGGCGCTCGGCGTGGCGCAGACCCGCCAGGTGCTCGACCTCGTGCAGCGGCTCGGCGAGAAGGGCCTCGGGGTCGTGCTGATCTCGCACAATCTCCACGACGTGTTCGAGGTCGCCGATCGGATCTGCGTCCTGCGGCTCGGACAGAAGGTCGCCGAGTTCGACGCGGCCGCGACGAATCAGCAGGAGGTCGTCGAGGCGATCACGGCCGGCAAGGTTGAGCAGGTGCCCGGCATGGCGACGGAGGCGACCGCGTGACCGACCTCGTCCAGCAGCCGTCCGCGGGGGACGTCACGTCCGAACCGGCGCGCGGCGGCATGGCCGACCACTTCCGCGACTACGTCCGACGGGTTCGCCTCGGGGACCTCGGCAGCCTGCCGATCATCGTCGGGCTTGTGTTCATCGCGGTGATCTTCCAGTCGCAGAACTCGGCGTTCCTGAGCTCGCGCAACTTCGTGAACCTCGTCGTGCAGATGGCCGGACTGACCACGATCGCGATCGGGGTCGTCTTCGTCCTGCTGCTCGGCGAGATCGACCTGTCCGTCGGCTACGTCAGCGCGACCGCGTCGGTGATCCTCGCCCGCCTGCTGCTGAACGACTGGCCCTGGTACGTGGCCGTCGCCGTCGGCGTCTGCGTGGCGCTCGTCATCGGGCTCGTCCAGGGGCTCATCATCTCGAAGGCCGGGGTCCCGTCGTTCGTGGTGACGCTCGCCGGGTTCCTGGTGTGGAACGGCGTCGTGCTCATCATCATCGGCGGCCTGGGAACCGTGGTGATCCAGGACCGGACCATCGTCGGGGTCGCGAACACGTTCCTGCCGGCGGCGGTCGGTTACGCCGTCGCGGCGGTGCTCGTCGCCGGGTACGCCGCCGTCCTGGTGCTGCGCACGCGGTCGCGCGCGCGCGACGGCCTCCCGACCGCGCCGATGAGCCTGCTGGGGCTACGCATCGCCGGGCTGGCGGTGCTCGGCCTCGGTGCGGTCTACGCCGCCAACCTCAGCCGCGGGGTTCCGCTCGTCGGGGTGCTCGTCATGCTCCTGCTCGTCGGCTGGTCGTTCGTCGCGAACCGCACGCGCTTTGGGCGGCACGTCTACGCCGTCGGCGGCAACGCCGAGGCGGCACGCCGCGCCGGCATCAACGTCGACCGCATCAGGGTCGCGGTGTTCATGATCTCCTCGACGATGGCCGCGCTCGGGGGCATCGTCCTGGCGTCGCGGCTGCGGTCGGTCGACACCGCCGCCGGCGGCGGAAACCTGCTCCTCAACTCGATCGCTGCCGCCGTCATCGGCGGGACCAGCCTGTTCGGCGGGCGCGGCAAGGTCTCGAACGCACTGCTCGGGGCGCTCGTGATCGCCAGCGTCGACAACGGCATGGGCCTGCTCGGCCTCAGCTCGGGGGCAAAGTTCGTCGTTACCGGACTCGTGCTGCTCGCCGCTGTGGTCGTCGACTCCTTCAGCCGGCGCGGCCGCTCGCAGCGCGGCATGGCCTGACCCGGTCATAGTCCGCTCCGCCGGAGAGGCGCTGGCGGCCTCGACGGGTGATCGCCCAGCGACTACGCACCGCCATGAGTTACGAACGCCGACGATGGACGTGCTCAGGCGCGTCGCGCAGGCGGTGGAGGCCACGTCACCGTGTTGATGACTGCCGACCGCGAACGGCGGGAGGTCAGGATCGCCTGACCGCATGACGTCCTGGCTCGGCACGGTGGATACGCTCTCACCGTCCAACAGGGTCAGATCGACGTCGACGACACGGTCAGCACCCCGTCGGCGACCGTGCCGAGCAGTTCGGCCTGCCCCCAGGTGACATCGCTCGCCGTCTCCATGCCCTCGAGCGCCGCGGCGTTGAGTCCCTCCACGATCAGCGACGCGCCGCCGCACTGGGGCGGGTAGGACTCCGCCAGCAGTTCGCACAATCGCACCGGCTGACCCGCGGCGGCGACGACCGCTCCCTGCACGAGCAGCGGCTCGCCCGAAGCCGAGTCGAGCGCCTGCGAGACGGTCAGCGCCCCGCCGGGCGCCGGCGCGCCGGCGGCCGGGCCACCGGAAGGCTCGTCACCGCCGCCGTAGAGCCCATCGCCGCCGCTGCCGCCACCGCAGGCCGTCACCAGCATCACCACCACCGCTGCCGCCACCGCCGTCCAGCGCATCTACCAGCCCCCCTCGTGTTCGTGCTCTGTCTGGAAAGACGCCGTCGCCGGCGTCCGGGTTCCAGCGGAGCGCCGGCTGCCCGCTAGCCTGCCGCAACGTGAACAGCGCTGAGCTCGTCGACCGCCTCCTCGCCGGCGAACGCCGGGCGCTCGCGCGCCTGCTGACCTACGTGGAGGACGGTTCGCGGGAACGGCTGCGGGAGGTCGTCCGCCTGCTGCACCCGCATACGGGCAGCGCCCACCTGGTCGGGATCACCGGCTCGCCCGGGGTCGGCAAGTCGACGCTGACCAGCGCGCTCATCAGCGAGTGGCGCGGCCGCGGCCGGCGGGTGGCGGTGCTTGCGGTCGACCCGTCGTCGCCGTTCTCCGGCGGGGCGCTGCTCGGGGACCGCGTGCGCATGCAGGACCACGTCCTCGACGACGGCGTCTTCATCCGGTCGATGGCCAGCCGCGGTCACCTCGGCGGCCTGTCCTGGGCGACGCCGCAGGCCCTGCTCGTGCTCGACGCCGCCGGCTTCGACCTCGTCGTCGTGGAGACGGTCGGGGTCGGTCAGGCGGAGGTCGAGATCGCGTCCATGGCGGACACGACGGTCGTCACACTGGCGCCAGGGATGGGCGACGCGATCCAGGCGGCGAAGGCCGGCATCCTGGAGGTCGCCGACGTCTTCTGCGTGAACAAGGCCGACCACGACGGCACGGACCGGCTGGTCCGCGATCTCAGGGGCATGCAGGAGCTGGGTGCGGGCGGCCGCGGAGCGGTCGCCGGAGGGCGGGGATCTGATGACGCCGCCGAGCGGCCAGCCCCGATCCGCACCACCGTCGCGGCGCGCGAAGAGGGCATCGCCGAACTCGCCGACGCGATCGACGAGCACCGCGCCTGGCTGACCGAGTCGGGCCTGTTGGAGGACCGCCGGCTGGGTCGCGCTCGCGTGCAGCTCCGCGAGATCGCCCTCGGCGAGGTCCGCAGCCGCTTCGCCGCCCTGGGCGAGGGGGCGCTCGCCGACGGGCTGGCCGCTGCGGTGGCAGCCCGGCGGCTCGACCCGTACACGGCCGCGGACCGCATGATCGCCGGACTCGACGGGCTCGACGGGCTCGACGCCTAGACATGGGTCACCGACGCTCCGGTCGCAAGCTCGCGTCGCTCCTTGAGTGACCGAGCGGCCCGGGCATCGCCCGTTCGGCCACGTCACGCGAGGAATGCTCGCCCGTTACCCTTGTTGTGCGCCCCGCGGGGGCAACGTTTCGTCGGCGCTGTGCGTCTGATGGGGCGATGTGGCAGCGGGCCCCGCGGTTACGAGGCAGGAGCAGTGTGATGTCCCGGCGAATCGCCCTCACCGTGCTCGTCCCGGCGTTGATCGGGACGATGGTCGGTGTCGGCATGGCAGCCTTCCGACCGTCCGAGCGGCAGGTCGTGGGCGTGGAGGAGTCATCGTCGCCGCCGGTGCCCGGGTCCGACGCCCCCTCGATCCCGCCGTCGCGGTCGCCGTCGCCGTCGCCGACGGTGGAGCGCATCGATCCCCTGCCCACGCCGCCGGCGAGCCCGACCCCGTCCCCGACCCCGTCCCCGACCCCGTCACCCGAGCCGACCGCCACCCCCGGCCCCGGATACGACGTCGCGGCCGTCCAGCAGCGGCTGACCGATCTGAAGTACTACGTCGGCGCGATCGACGGGAAGGCCGGACCGGCCACCGTCAGCGCGGTCATGGCGTTCCAGAAGGTGAACGGCCTCGGCGCGGACGGCGTCGTGGGGCCGCTGACGCAGGCCGCGCTCGACAACCCGGTGACACCGACGTTGCGGGGCGGCCCGGGCACACGCATCGAGGTGGAGCTGTCGGCTCAGGTCCTGTACTTCGTCCAGGGCGGGGAGCTGTCGAGGATCATGCCGGTCAGCTCCGGCAGCGGGCAGTCGTACACGACCGCCAGCGGTGGGACGGCCCGCAGCCTGACGCCGGTGGGGACGTTCACCATCGAGCGGCGCATCTCGGGGGTGCGGGAGGCGAACCTCGGCACGCTCTACGACCCGATGTACTTCTACCGCGGCTGGGCGATCCACGGCTCGAACTCCGTCCCCGCCTACCCGGCCAGCCACGGCTGCGTGCGGCTGACCCGCAGCGACGCCCTGTGGCTGTTCGACCGGGCGCCGGTCGGCACGGCCGTCTCGCTGTACGGCGGGACGCACGTGTTCACGCCTGGCAGCGGCGCCGCCGGCACCGACACCCCGGCGGGCGACACGCCAGCGGACACCCCACCCGTCGAAACCGCCGCGCCGGCCCCCGCGCCGACCACCCCGCCGCCGGCCCCCGCGC
>JACCXR010000118.1 GCA_013696915.1 Euzebyaceae bacterium | reverse complement strand
GGCGAGTGGTACCTCAACCGCGAGATCCTCGGCGGCGGGTCCGGCGGGCGCTACTACGCGGACGGGTCGGACACCATCCACGTCGTGCCCGACTCGAAGAACCTGCCCGCCGAGTTCGTCGAGACCCGCTTCCCCGTCCGGGTCGAGCGGCTTGGCCTCGCGACCGACTCCGGCGGCGCCGGGGAGTTCCGCGGCGGCCTCGGGTACCGCAAGGAGATCCGCGTGCTGCGCGACGCGTCGTTCATGTCGATCGCGGACCGCTCGATCCTGTCGTGCTGGGGCGTGAAGGGCGGCAGGGCCGGCGCGCCGTTCCGCGTCACGATCGACCCCGGCGGGCTCGACGAGCGCGTGCTGGAGGGCCTCGCCGATGACGAGCCGGTCCGCGCCGGCGAGCTCATCCGCATCGAGACCACCGGCGGGGGCGGCTGGGGTGACCCGCTCGACCGCGACCCCGCCCGCGTGCTGCTCGACGTCGTCCAGGAGAAGGTCTCGGCGGAGGCCGCCGAGGGCGACTACGGCGTGGTGCTCACCGGCGACGGCGACGCGCGCGCGATCGACGCCGAGGCCACCGCCGCGCTGCGGGACCGTCTGCGCGGCGAGCGCGGGGCCGTGTCGTTCTTCGACCGCGGGCCGGGCTACGCGCGGCTGGCCGGTCGTCCATTCGCCGACGTGGACGTCCTGTGACCGCCCCCGGGAGGAGCGGGCCGCTGGCCGGGGTGCGGGTCGTCGACCTCACCCGGGCGCTGGCCGGGCCGTACGCGACGATGATGCTGGCGGACGCGGGCGCCGACGTGCTCAAGGTCGAGCGTCCCGGCACGGGCGACGACAGCCGCGGCTGGGGGCCGCCGTTCGTCACGCCGCCCGACGATCCCGCCGCCCGCCAGTCGACCTACTTCCTGTCGGTGAACCGGGGGAAGCGGTCGGTCGAGCTCGACCTCAAGGACGCCGCCGACCTCGGCCGGCTCCGGGAGCTGATCGCCGGCGCCGACGTCCTCGTCGAGAACTTCCGGCCCGGCGTCATGGAGAGCCTGGGCCTGGGGGAGGCGGACCTCGAGGCGCTGAACCCGCGGCTCGTCGTGCTGTCGATCACCGGCTTCGGAGAGGGCGGCCCGGACGGCCACCGCCCCGGCTTCGACCAGATCGTCCAGGGCGAGGGCGGCCTGATGAGCATCAACGGCCCGATCGGCGGCAGCCCGACGAAGATGGGCGTGCCGATCGCGGACATCCTCGCGGGCATGTTCGGCGCCTTCGGCGTCGCCGCGTCCCTGGTCGAGCGCGAGCGCAGCGGCCGCGGCCAGTGGGTGCGGACCTCGCTGCTCGCGAGCTCGGTGGCCGTGCACACCTTCCAGGGCACCCGCTGGCTGCTCGCCGGCGAGGTCCCCGAGCCCGGCGGCAACCGCCACCCGAGCATCGCCCCCTACGGCGCCTACGACTGCGCCGACGGCGCGGTGAACGTCGCCGTCGGCTCCGAGGGCCTGTGGCACCGGTTCGCGCCGCTCGTCGGCATCGACCCGGCCGACGAGCGCTTCTCGACGAACAACGACCGCGTCCGCCGGGTCGACGAACTCGAAGCGGAGATCGCGGGCCCGATGGCGCAGGCGGGCGTCGACGAGTGGCTCCGCCGCCTCGACGCGGCCGGCGTCCCCGCCGGCAGGGTCCGCACGATGGACGAGGTGTACGCCTCGCCGCAGGTCGCCCACCTCGGCCTGGTCGACGTGGTCGCGCACCCGACGCTGGGGGAGGTGCGCCTGCCGGGCGCGCCGCTGACCTACAGCCGCACCGCCCGCGACACCCCGGTCGCACCCCCGCTGCTCGGCCAGCACAACGACGCGCCGGCGTGGGATGACCGCTGACCCGCGATCGCCCGCGGCGCTGCGTCGGCCCGGCCCGCGTGACCGGTGACTGACGGGGCCGTGATGCCGTCGGAACGCCTGCTGGCGCTCGTCACCGAACCCGGCAGCCTCCGCCTCTGGGACACCGAGTTCGTCTCCGGCGACCCGCTCGACTTCCCCGGCTACCGGTCCCAGCTGGCCGAGGCCGCGGGGCGGGCCGGCATCACCGAGGCCGTCGTCACAGGCCTGGCCAGGATCGGCGGACGCGAGCTGGCCGTCGTCGCCGGGGAGTTCGCGTTCCTCGCCGGCACGATGGGCGTCGCCGCCGGCGAGCGCGTCGTCCGCGCCTTCGTCCGCGCCGCCGACTTGGGGCTGCCGGTCCTCGGCCTGCCGATCTCGGGCGGCACTCGCATGCAGGAGGGCACGGTGGCGTTCGTGCAGATGGCCACGGTCGCCGCGGCGGTGCAGCGGTTCCGCGACCGGGGCCTGCCCTACGTCGCCTACCTCCGCGGCCCGACCACCGGCGGGGTGCTCGCCTCGTGGGGTGCCCTGGCCCACGTCACCTTCGCGGAGCCGGGCGCCCTGATCGGGATGACCGGCCCGCGGGTCATGGAGCAGCTCACCGGGCAGCCGTTCCCCGTCGGGTGGCAGCGAGCCGAGAACCTCCTGGCCCACGGCCTGGTCGACGCGGTCGTGCCGGCGGCCGAACTGGCGGACGCGGTGGCGCGGGTGCTCGCGGTGACGAGCACGCCGGCGGCGCCATGGGCCGAG
>JACCXR010000117.1 GCA_013696915.1 Euzebyaceae bacterium | reverse complement strand
ATCCGGCGCCGCGCGACGAGGTCATCGAGCACGACGACCGTGTGCACGACGACCGCGAGCGCGCGGCCTCAGCCCCCGTCACCGACGGGCGGCCGTCACCCACCATCCTGTTGCTCGTCGGCCCGCCCGGCGTCGGCAAGACCTCGCTCGGGGAGTCCGTCGCCCGTGCGCTCGGGCGGAGGTTCGTCCGCGTGGCGCTCGGCGGGGTCCGTGACGAGGCCGAGATCCGCGGTCACCGCCGCACCTACGTCGGTGCGCAGCCTGGCCGCATCGCCCGGGCCGTCCATGACGCCGGGACGATGAACCCGGTGATCCTCCTCGACGAGGTCGACAAGGTCGGCGCGGACTGGCGGGGCGACCCGTCGTCGGCGCTGCTCGAGGTGCTCGATCCCGCGCAGAACCACACGTTCCGCGACCACTACCTCGAGGTGGACCTCGACCTGTCGGACGTGCTGTTCCTGGCGACGGCGAACGTGCTCGAGACGATCCCGGGGCCGCTGCTCGACCGCATGGAGGTCGTGCGGCTGGACGGCTACACCACCGACGAGAAGCTCGGGATCGCCCGCGGCCACCTGCTCCCCCGCCAGCGCGAGCTGACCGGCCTCGAGCCGGAGGAGGTCCGGGTCACCGACGAGGCGCTGGCCGCGGTCGTCGAGGGCTGGACCCGTGAGGCCGGCGTCCGTCAGCTCGAGCGGCAGCTCGGCACGCTGCTGCGCAAGGCCGCAACCCGGATCGCCGGCGGCGAGCCGACGCCCGTCGTCGTCGACGACGTCGTGCCGCTGCTGGGACGGCGCCGGTTCTTCTCCGAGGTCGCCGAGCGCACGACCGTGCCCGGCGTCGCGACCGGGTTGGCCGTGACCGGTGTCGGCGGCGACGTGCTGTTCGTCGAGGCGACCGCCATGGACGGCGAGCCGGGACTGTCGCTGACCGGTCAACTCGGAGACGTCATGAAGGAGTCGGCCGCGATCGCCCTGTCGTACCTGCGGTCGCACGCCGGCGAGCTGGGGCTCGCGTCGTCGGACTTCGAGGGCCGGCGGTTCCACGTGCACGTCCCCGCCGGCGCCGTGCCGAAGGACGGACCCTCGGCCGGCGTGACCATGACGACGGCCATCGCGAGTCTGCTGCTCGGCCGGCCCGTGCGGTCCGGGGTGGGGATGACGGGAGAGGTGACGCTGCAGGGCCGCGTGCTGCCGATCGGAGGGGTGAAGCAGAAGGTGCTGGCGGCCCACCGGGCGGGGCTGACCGAGGTCGCCCTGCCCGAGCGCAACGGCCCGGACCTCGAGGATGTCCCCGAGGCTGTCCGGGACTTGATGACGTTCCACCTGGTCGGCGACGTGCGGGATCTGCTGGGGCTGGCCCTGGAGCCGGACCGGGCGCCGGCGGTCGCCGCCTGACGGTGAATCGCCGAGGCTCGTCCGAGGCGATTCTCATGACCAGTGACCTCGGGTGTGGCGGTCGCGCAGCGACTGCCATGGGATGACGACGGTGGACGAGCGGGTCACAGGCGGCGTCGGGGCGCATCCTGCCCGGGCGCCGTCGAGGCGGCGCGCTTCCCGGGCGCTGTCGCGGCGCGCTGGAGCCGGGGCTTGAGGGCGTGGAGGACCGGGTGCAGCGCGACCTGGCGGCTCGTCAGCACCTCGCAGGTGGTGGCGGCGAAGCATTCAGCACGCCAGTCGCCGGCGTCGAGGACCGCGCGCAGCGACCGCTGCGTCTTCGGCCTCTCGGCTGGGCGCGGTGACAGCACCCACGTCCCCACCGGTCCCATCCGGGTGTGCAGCGCCAGGCCGCTCGGTCCGGACCAGATGAGCAGGTGCGTGCCCCGCCCCTCGACCGCGGTCACGGTCTGCCCGACCAGGCTCCCGATGTGCCGGGCGGTCAGCAGCCCCGGCGACCACGCGCTGACGACGACCTCGCCGACCAGCGCCTCGGCCATCACCGCCGCCTGGTCGCGGAGCCGCGACTCGACCTCTGCGGTGGCGGAGGTGCGCGGTGGCCGTCGGACCATGCGGTCGTCGAAGGGGGCCGCCGGCCGGTCCTGTCCGGCAGGCGCGCCGGCGGAGGCGGTCTCGACGGAAAGGGCCGCCGGTGCCGCCCCGGCAGGAGGAGCCGCCGACTCAGCGGGAGCCGGCGGGGCCGCGGGCGCGGCGGAGGCCGCTCGAGCCGCCGGGGTCGCCGCGACCGGAGGGGCCGCCG
>JACCXR010000100.1 GCA_013696915.1 Euzebyaceae bacterium | reverse complement strand
GAACAGCCACGCGCTCGACGCCGGTGCCGCGGTCGGCACGCTCGCGGTCCGCGCGGCCGCGGCCGTGGGCGGCGCCCCGACGTGGGAGGGAGCCGAGGGCAGGCGCGACGCGTGGGCCTGTGCCGGCGTGCTCTGCGACGAACTGAGCGCGCCGGCGCTCGTGCTCGCCCTGACCGCCGACGGGCGCACCGCGACCGGGCGGGCGCTCGGGATCCACGCCGAGGCGGGCGAACCCTACCGGCTGAGCGTCCGCCAGCTGCTGCGCGACCCGCCGGCGTTCCCCGCCGCCGCGGTGTTCGTGTGCGAGAACCCCAGCGTCGTCGCCGCCGCCGCGAACCGGCTCGGCGCCGACTGTGCACCGCTCGTCTGCGTCGAGGGGCAGGTCCGGACCGCCGCGAGGCTGCTCCTCCACCGGCTGGCCGGCGCCGGCGCGCGCCTGCGCTACCACGGCGACTTCGACTGGGCCGGCGTCGGCATCGCGAACCGGGTCATCGCCCGGCACGGGGCGGCGCCCTGGCGGCTCTCCGCGCGCGACTACACCGCCGCCGCCGGCGGCCCGCCCCTGATCGGCCGGCCCGTCGACCCCTCCTGGGACGCCGACCTCGCGCCGGCGATGCGCCGCCGCGGCCGGGCCGTCCACGAGGAACAGGTTCTCGGCGACCTCCTGACCGACCTGGCCGGCTGACCCCGCTCGCCCGGAGGCGGTCCCCGAGTCGGTCGAGTGCGACTTTGGCGCCGAATGCCGCGCGATTGTCGCAGCGTGCCGCCCGACCGCCCCGTCCCGAACTGATGTGGTCGGCGACGCGCCAGGCGTTGGCCACCTGCCCCCAGCGCGACCTGGTCCTCCAGCGCCTCGCCAGCGCATCCACCGCCCCCGTCCACCCGCGACTGATGGTGTACCTTTGGTGTATGAGTAGGACACGGACGAACATCGAACTCGACGACGCCGACCTGACGGCCGTGATGCGCCGCTACCGGCTGCGGACGAAGTCCGAGGCGGTCGCGCTGGCGCTGCGGCGCCTGGCCGGCGACCCGATGACGAGGGACGAGGCCCTGGCGATGCGGGGGGCCAACGCGATCGACGAGATCCCGGCCGATCAGCCCCCGGCCGGCGGGTGATCCTGGCCGACACCTCGGCGTGGGTGGAGTACGACCGGGCCACCGGGACCGCGGCAGACCGCCGGCTCCGCGCGCTGATCACCACTGACGCCGAGCTGGCGGTCTCCGAGCCGGTCATCGCCGAGGTGGTCGCCGGCGCACGTGACGACCGCCGCGAGCATGACCTGCGACGCCTCCTGACGCGCTGCGTGCTGCTGCGCTGCGATGCGGCGGTCGACTTCGACGGCGCGGCGCGGATTTATCGGGAGTGCCGGCGCGCGGGCGTGACGCCGCGTGGGCTGCTGGACTGCGTGATCGTCTCGGTCGCACTGCGCCATGGCGCCGACGTGCTCGCCCACGACGCGGACCTCGCACGCATCGCCACGGTCGTCCCCCTGTCGCTGGACGAGGCGAGCCTGCGGCCCTCCTAGATCAACCATCGTGCGCGGATCGTCAGCGCATCGCTGCCGCTGCGGCTCGCGTGATCCACCGGACATGCACTAGACCTGCGGCATGCAACGCGAGACGCGCGCGCGGATGGCGGTGTTCGACCATCTCGGCGCGCTTGTGGAGCGGCACGGGGACGTGCTCCCCCGGTCGGAGCTCGAGCGCGGCGCACCCTTCGAGGAGGAGCACATCCGGCTGATCGGGCCCAAGGGGATCTTCAAGCCGAGGCAGTTCCAGCTGCCGCTCTCGCTCACGACGGTTCCGCCGGCCCCTGGCAAGGAGCCGCCCTACCCCGACCGGGCCGAGGGCGATCGGCTGCACTACGCCTACCGGGGTACCGACCCGCAGCACCCAGACAATGTCGGCCTGCGCTGGGCCATGCAGCAGCGGGTGCCGCTCGTCTACTTCCTCGGCGTCACCCCCGGCCGGTACCTCGCCACCTGGCCGGTCCTGATCATCGCCGACGAGCCGCAGCGGCTGTCGTTCACCGTCGCGCTCGACGCGGCCGCCGTCGGCGGGGAGACCGTGGCGGCGATCGCCTCGGAGGACCCAGCGCGCCGGTACGCCGTCCACTCCGTCCGCCACCGGCTGCACCAGCGGGCGTTCAGGGAGCGGGTCCTTGACGCGTACCGCCGCTCGTGCTCCATGTGCCGGCTGCGGCACGGCGAGCTGCTTGACGCGGCGCACATCCTGCCCGACACGGAAGAGGCCAGCACGACCGCCGTGTCGAACGGCCTCGCCCTCTGCAAGCTCCACCATGCCGCCTTCGACGCGCACATCCTCGGGGTGCGCCCGGACCTGGCCGTTGAGGTCCGTCGAGACATCCTCGCCGAGGTGGACGGCCCGATGCTGCGACACGGGCTCCAGGGTTTCGAGGGCCAACGCATCGACGTCCCACGACCGCGCCTGCTGCAGCCGGACGTGACCTTCCTCACCGAGCGCTACTCGCGCTTCCGCGCCGCCGGATGAGCGACCCAGCAGCTGCCGGTGCGGACCCGGTCGCGTTCGCCGAACGCGTGCTCGCGCTCCTCGACAGCGGCAGCTTCACGACCTCCTACAAGTACGCGGTGTTGCTGGCGATCGTGGACTGCTGCCTGGAGCAGGTCGACGGGGAGGGCGCCGCCCCCGCGGTCCTCCACGCGCACGAGCTTGCCGCCAAGGTGCTCGAACGCTACTGGCGGCAGGCCGTCCCGTTCCATGCCACCGGCACTCCAACGGTGCTGCGGCAGCGCAACGAGCGCGGCAAGCGCGACCTGGTCACGCGGATCGCCGAGTTCCGCCGCCGGGTCGGTCCGCAACTCAGCATCGTTGAGGCTCGTCGTGCGGATCCCGCCGGCTTCGCGGAGCTGCGAGCACTGGTCGAGGTCACGGTCGTCCGCATGCCGCTGCCGAAGCTGCAGCGCATCGCCGCCGGTGACCCGTTCGGCGACGGCTTCATGTACCGCGTCGGCTGGCCGAACGAGGTCAGCGCGGCCCGAGTCATGCGCGGCGACTTCGACGACCGTGTCCACCTCAAGCCGGGCGTCGGCGAGCTCCTGGTCCGCCTCGCCGGGGTGATCCGTCCGGTCGTGCAGCGGGAGTGGGCCCACTTCGTGGCCCGCCGCAACAGCGATGTCCTTGCGGAGGTGGACCTCGACGGGTTCCTCTTCGGCGTCGAGCGCGTCGCGCTGGAGCGCGTCCGTGCACCGCTGACCCATCTGCAGGACGGTGCCTGCTTCTACTGCGGGGACGCGCTGCGCGCCACGGCCGATCTCGACCACTTCCTGCCGTGGTCGCGCTGCGGCGACGACGGGCTGGACAACCTCGTCGCGGCGCATCCGCGCTGCAACAACCGCAAGCGGAACTCCCTGGCGGCGCCGGAGCACCTGGAGCGGTGGATGTCCCGGTCGCAGGTTCACGGCTCGGACCTGGGGATGATCGCGACCGACGCCGGCTGGCTCCGCGACTGGCGCCGGACGCTCGGAGGCGCCCGCGCGCTCTACCTCCACCAGCCGGCCTCCCTGCCGCTGTGGCTCGCCGACGACCGCTACGTCGCCGCCGACCCTGATCGACTTCGGCCGCTGCTCGCGGGAACCGCGGCCCATGCTCGGGCGGCGGAAGGCGCCGGCACCTACACGACCGGCGGCCGTTCGCGGTCGGGCCCGCTACCGTTCCCGGGGGACGAGTAGGGGGACATGGGAGAACCGCAGCCGCAGGGAGCCGTCGATGCCGGCGCCCTGATCGTGGGCAACGACGCGCGTGCCGAGCCGGACGAGGGCCCGCGGCGCTCGCGGCTGTTCGACGACGGGACGCGGCTGGCGGCCGCGGACCTGCACAACCACACGCTGCTGTCCGACGGCGCGGGCCGGCCCGAGGACGCGTTCGCGTCCCTGCGGGACGCCGGCCTCGACGTCGCGGCCGTGACCGACCACGCGAAGATCGGCAAGGGGATCCTGTCGCGCTTCGACCCCTGCGGACGGCTCGCGGGCACGCGGCCGCACGGGTGGTGCCGCGGGATAGTGGGACTCGACGAGGAGGGCTGGCGGTTGACCGGGCGGGTCGCCGACGCCGCCGACGCCGCCGGCGTGTTCACCGCCATCCGCGGGTTCGAGTGGACGCACCCGACCCTCGGCCACGTCAACGTCTGGTTCTCCCCGGACTGGGTCGACCCGCTGTCCACCAGCGGGGTGGGCTGGGACGGGCTCGGCGACGAGCTCCGCCGCATTCCCGGGATCGGCCCGGTCCTCGACCAGGTGCTGGACAGCATCCCCGGCGACCCGGGGATGCGCCCCCTCTACGACTGGCTGAGCGCCGGCGGCAGCGCGCTCGCCGGTTTCAACCATCCGGGCCGGGAGCCGGGCTGGTTCGACGCCTTCCGCCACGACCCGCGGATGGCCGACCGCGTCGTCAGCGTCGAGGCGTTCAACAAGATGGACGACTACCTGTTCGACAGCCCGCACCGGTCGGCGCTGGCGGCGTGCCTGGACGCCGGGTGGCGGGTCGGGCTGCTGGGCGTGTCCGACGAACACGGCGACGACTGGGGCCGGCCGGCGGGCAAGGGCAGGGCTGGGCTGTGGGTGCGCGAGCTGTCCCGCCGGGGCGTCCGTGAGGCGCTGGTCGCCCGGCGGTTCTTCGCCACGCGTGAGCGCGGCCTGCGCCTGGACGCCTCCGCCGACGGCGTCCGCATGGGCGGCGTCGTGGCCCACCGGCGGGGGCCGGTGACCTTCGCGCTCGACGTCGACGCTCCCGGATGGGCCGGCCGCCGCGTCGATATCCAGGTCCTGCGCCCCGGCGGCGAGCTCCCGGCGGTCGCGCATGTCGAGGAGATCGTGGTCCCCGCCGGTGACCAGCCGGTCGTCCGGTTCGCCGTCCCGCTCGACGCCGACGACGGCCGGTGGGTCGTCCTGCGCCTGGCGGACCCCGACGCCCCCACCGACGCTCCCGGGCCGGCGCACCATCCGGGCAACCGGCGGGCCCTCGCCTACGCGAGCCCGTTCTGGCTCGACCCGGCATCGATCAGCACAGCCGGGCGCGCGGCGTCCGGGCGCCGGCCACGAGCGACCGAGGAGGCTGGCGGAGCCTTCGCCGGCCGACGGCTTGACAGGGGAGAGGCGTCGCAGCTGCTGATGTCTGAACAACCTGCAGGTGGGTGGCGGTGACTCGACGCTGGGGCCGGACCTCGGGGACTCCGCCGTCAAGTGGGCCGTCCTCGACGGCGAGACCGTCCGGGTGCGCGGGGCGGTCCCCACCCCCCTGCAGCTGCCCGCCATCCGCGGTCTCGACGCCGACCACCGGCCGTGGACCGACGCCTACGATGCCACCGCCCGCACGTCCGCCGGCGCCGGCGGGCCCCGGGACGGCTAGAGGAGCGGCCACGTGGACACCAACAAGGGGCACGCGAACGCGCGGGTGATCGCCGAGGTCGCGATCGCCGCACCCGTCGAGCGCGTCTGGGAGGCGCTGCGCGACCCGCGGCAGGTGCGACGGTGGTTCGGCTGGGACTACGAGGGGATCGAGGCGGAGATCGACGAGATCTTCGGCGAGCGGGCCACCGCCGACGACGACGAACACGACCTGCGCTTCGCGGACGGGGACCGGTACCGCCTCCGGCCGTTGCAGGGCGGCACCCTCGTGCAGGTCACCCGTGCCGCGCTGGGTGACGGGCCCGGCCCCGACGGGGGCTACGACGAGATCGACGAGGGCTGGCTCACCTTCACCCAGCAGCTGCGCTTCCTGCTGGAGCGCCACGACGGCCAGGACCGACGGACCCTGTTCCTCGACGGCGCGGCGCGGTCGCCGGCGGCGTTCCCTCCGGCCGACGCGCTCGGCATCGGCGCACTGGCGTCCGTCCTGCCCGGAGATCTCTACCGCACCGCGACGGCCCTTGGCGAGGAGCTCGGCGGCGAGGTCTGGTTCCGGTCCGACAACCAGCTCGGCGTCACGGTGGACGGGTGGGGCGACGCCCTCTTGATCCTGCTCGCCGTCCCGCCCGGCGCCCGCTCCGAGCACGGCGGCGCCCAGCTGGTCGTCACCACCTACGGTCTGCCCGGCGTTGCGTTCCTCGAGCTGCGTGAACGTTGGGAGGCGTGGTGGTCGCAGCGCTACGGGTAGCGCCCGGCGTCAGCGGGCAGGAACTGGCTGCCGGCCGCCGGCGCGGGCCGACTGCCGGGCTTCGATCCCGACGGCGCGGTCGACGGAGAGCAAGCCGGGACCCAGGATCGCCAGGCCGACGAAGGCGGCCAGCAGCGCCAGGTCGATCTCGGCGCCCGTGCCGCCCTGCGCGACCAGGCCGACGTCGACCTTCACGAGCAGGGTCGTGCCG
>JACCXR010000097.1 GCA_013696915.1 Euzebyaceae bacterium | reverse complement strand
GTCCAGCGGCGAGGCGCCGGCAGCCAGCGCGACGGCCAGGCCGGCGGTGAACGCGTCGCCGGCGCCGATCGGGTTGCGGACGGTGACGCGCGGCGCGGCGAGCCATCGGCGACCGTCCGCGGTCGCGACGGCGGCGCCGGCCTCGGCAGCGGTGACGACAGCGACGCGCGCGCCGCGGTCGCGGAGCGCCTCCGCCGCGTCCAGGCTGCGACCCGGCGCTTCCGCGACGTCGACGTCGACACCCTCGTCGGGGCGGCCGTGGAGCACCCGTTCCGCCTCGGCGAGGTTGGGAGTGACGACGTCAGGCCCCACGGCGAGGGCGCCGGCGAGCAAGGCTCCGGTCGCGTCGACCACGACGGGCACGCCCAGCGACCGCCCGACCGCCACCAGCCGGCCGAAGGCGTCCGCAGGGCTGCCCGGCGGCACGCTGCCGGAGCACACGAGCACGTCCGGGCGGGGGTCGCGGGCGAGCAGCGCCTCCAGGCCGGCCCATTCGGGCTCGGTGATCGGCGGGCCGGGCTCGTTGAGGACGGTGACCCGTCCCGCGTCGTCGCGCAGAATCGCCGTGGAGCGGATCTCGCCGCCGACCATCACGGCGCGCAGCACCACGCCCTCGTCGGAGAGCATCGCGGCCGCCGCCTCGCCGGTGCGCCCGGGGACGAAGCCGGCCAGCTCGGCGGCGGCGCCCAGCGCGGTGGCGGCGCGGACGACGTTGACGCCCTTGCCGCCCGGCGTCACGGTCACCTGCCCGGTCCGCAGGACCTCGCCCGGCCGCAGTGCCGTGATCGCCGACGTGCGGTCGATCGTCAGGTTCGGCCCGGCGACGAGCAGCCGCGGCGGCCTCACGCCGGCCCCACGCGGATGGCGAGCCGGGTCCGGCGCCGCTCGCCCGGATCGAGCACCGGCAGCGTGCCCGCCTCGCGGTCGGCGGCACGACCGAGCACCGAGCAGTTGGCGGGCTCGATCCCGAGGACGCCGAGGCCCGGGTGCCGCCACTGGTGCAGGCGCGGCAGCGTCCGCGTATCCCAGGACACCTCCACGGCCAGCCCGACCTCCGGGTTGCGGACCGTCGCCACGGCCCAGTCGCCGTTGCGAGCGCGTACGCGGTGCTCGAAGACCTGCTCGGCCGCCGCGGGCGCCGGCTCCGGTGGCTCCCCCCACCCCCGCAGGCCCGCCTCGGCGTCGTGGTCGCGGGGACGGACGTCTGCGCTGTCGAGCTCGAGCCGGCCACCGGGTCCCCAGAGCGGCGCGCCCACGTTGACGTGGTACAGCAGGGGGGCGGGCTCCGGTCCGGCACCGAGGTTGGTCGTCGTGTCGATCAGCTCGACACCGCCCGCGTCGCTGCGGGTCGTCAGCACGCGCTCGACGCGGAGGTGGGGGCCCAGGGCGCCGACCTCGTCGACCGTTGCGCTGACGGTCAGCCGCGCCCCGCCCTCGGGGCCGATCGTCCGCTCCACCCGGACGTCCCGGGCGCGCAGGTGGGAGTAGTTGCCGTGTTGACCGTGCCCCTCCGACGGCGCACCGACGTTGCGCAGACCGCAGGTCGTGACCAGGCCGCCGCCGAACCGGCCCACCCAGGCCGTGTCGCGCGGATCGTCCAGCGGAGCGCTCTCGCCGACCGCGGAGCACCAGGCCAGCGGGACGCCGGCGAACCACGCGGCCCCGACGTCGAGCCCACGGTCGGGCAGCAGCCGGAGGTCGATGCCGCCGGCGACGCGCAGATCGATGGCGCGGCACCCGTGCGCCGGCCCGCCGACCACCACGGATTCCGTGGCCGCAGCGAACTGGTCGAGGTTGACCGCCCAGCCGCGGCGGTGGTAGGCGTCGGTTGACCACGTCGTCATCGTGTCCGTAGCCTTCCCCGGGTGTCCGTGAGCCCATCCAGCGCAGCACGAGGCCGCGCGTGAAGGCCTACCGCCTGAACCGGCTGTTCCATGGCCGGTCCGGCCGCTGCCTCGACGTCGCCGTCGATCACGGATTCTTCGGCGAAGGCAGCTTCCTCCGCGGCATCGAGGACATGGCCGCCGTCGTGGACACCCTCGCGGAGGCCAACCCGGACGCCATCCAGCTGACGGTCGGGCAGGCGGCGCTCCTGCAGCAACGCCCCGGCAAGGACAAGCCGGCGCTGGTGCTGCGCACCGACGTCGCTAACGTCTACGGCACCGAACTGCCCGCCGAGCTGTTCAGCGCGGTCATCGCCGACCCGGTCGGCCAGGCCGTCCGGCTCGACGCCGCGTGCGTTGTCGTGAACCTCTTCGACATCCCCGGCCAGCCGGGGCTGCGCCGTGCCTGCACCGAGAACATCCTCGCCCTCAAGCCAGCATGCGACCTCGCCGGCATGCCGCTGATGGTCGAGCCGCTCGTGATGCGCCCCAACGCGCGGGCCGGCGGCTACCAGGTCGACGGCGACGCGGAGAGGATCGTCCCGCTGGTCCGGCAGGCGGCCGAGCTCGGGGCCGACGTCGTCAAGGCCGACCCGACCGACGACGTCACCGTCTACCACCGGGTGGTCGAGGCGGCGCGGGTCCCGGTGCTCGTGCGCGGGGGCGGACGGGTGGACGACGGCGAGCTGCTGCTCCGCACGCGGGCGGTGCTCGACCAGGGCGCCCGCGGCATCGTCTACGGCCGCAACATCATCCAGCACGACGCACCAGCGGCGATCACCCGCGCGCTGCTGGCGCTGCTCCACGACGACGTCACCGCGGACGAGGCAGTTGCGGTGCTGGAGCGGGAGCGCGGCGCGTGACCGGAGCGGCCGTCGACGTCGGGATCGTCGGCGGCGGCCTCATGGGCCGGGAACTCGCCGCCGCGATCGGTCGGTGGGCGGCGCTGGAGGACCATCCGGTGCGGCCGCGCCTGGCCGCCGTCTGCGACACCGACCCACAGGTCCTGTCCTGGTTCGACCGGATCGACACCGTCCGGCTGAGGACCGCGGACTACTCCGAGCTGCTCGCCGACGACGGGCTCGACGTGCTCTACCTCGCCGTGCCGCATCACCTTCACGAGCGGCTCTACCTCGATGCCGTCGCGGCCGGGAAGGACTTCCTCGGCGAGAAGCCGTTCGGCATCGACCTGCCGGCTGCGCGCCGCATCGTCGCGGCGATCGAGGCCCGCGAGGGGCTGTTCGTGCGCTGCTCGTCGGAGATGCCGTACTTCCCCGGGGCGCAGCTGGCGTACTCCGACGTGCGGTCGGGGGCGGTCGGCCCGGTGATCGAGGCGCGCTCGAGCTTCCTGCACTCCTCGGACCTCGACGTGCGGAAGCGGATCAACTGGAAGCGCCAGTCGCGGTTCTGCGGCCGGGCCGGCGTGATGGCCGATCTCGGCATGCACGTGCTGCACGTGCCGCTGCGGCTGGGGTGGTGCCCGTCGTCGGTCTACGCGGTGCTGCAGAACCTCGTGCCCGAGCGGCCCGACGCCTCCGGAGCGCTCGTGCCCTGCGACACGATCGACAACGCGACGCTGCACTGCGCGGTCGGCGCCGGCGGCGGGTTCCCGTTGACCCTTGAGACCAAGCGCATCGCGCCCGGCGAGATGAACACCTGGCAGCTCCGGGCACTCGGCATGGACGGGGGCGTCGAGTTCTCCACCGCCGCCCCGAAGACGGTGCGGCGCTTCCGCGTCCGCGGCGGCCGGCAGGTCTGGGAGACGCTCGAGGTCGGCAGCCAGTCCGCCTTCCGCACCGTCACGGGAGGCATCTTCGAGTTCGGCTTCAGTGACGCCATCCTGCAGATGTGGGCCGCGTTCCTCGCGGAGCGAGCGGGCGCGCTGGCGGGTGCCTTCGGCTGCGTGACGCCGAGGGAGGCGCTCACGAGCCACGAGGTCTTCGACGCGGCGCTGCGCTCCGCCGAGACCGGCCGCGCCGAGGCGGTCTGAGCGCAGCGCGCTCTCCACGGTGGTGGGTGGGGAACCCGACATCCGGCGGCACGGGAGCTGTCCCCTACACTCGCCGCATGAGCCGATCGGGCGGCTTCGGCGAGCAGCTGAGGAGGCTCCGCACGGCCGCCGGGCTCACCCAGGAGCAGCTCGCCGAGAAGGCGAAGCTCAGCACGCGGGCGGTGAGCGACCTGGAGCGCGGCGTCAACCGCACCGCTCGCCGCCAGACGGCCGCGCTCCTGGCGGACGCGCTCGGCCTGCCGCCCGCCGGTCGCGAGGCCTTCCTGACCGCGGCCGCCGGGCGCGGGCCGGAGGTTGCGGGGAAGCCGCCGGCCGGCGTCGTGCCGGCCCCCGCCACCCCGCTGATCGGCCGGGAGGCCGACGTCGCCCGCGCGCAACTTCGCGGCGGCGTGGACCGACGGCGCCGGGCTGTCGACGGCGCAGGTCGTGGCGCTCGCGCACGCCGTCCACGTCGTCGCGCGCGCTCCCTGACGAGGGCAGGGGGGAACGGCTCAGCCGCAGGTCGCGAGGACGACCGGTGGCTGCTGGCCGGAGGCGCATCCGGCCCACGTGAGGGTCGTGCCGCCCTCGGACTGGACGGTCAGGAGATCGAGTTCGGCGTCGTGGGCCAACAACCGGAAGGCGATCTGGCTGATGGCGCCCTCGAAGGTCATGGCCGTCGAAGCCCCCTGCCGGAAGCTCGCTCGGCGGGTCGTCGGGCGGGTCCACGGGCGGGTCGTCCGGCGGGTCGACGGGGGGATCCACGGGCGGGTCGACCGGCGGGTCGACGGGGGGATCGACCGGCGGGTCGACCGGCGGGTCGACCGGCGCCGGGCCGCCCCCGGCGACGCTGAGGATCCAGTCCTGAAACGCGGTCGGCCGGCTGTAGACCGCCGGCACGTTGGCCAAGGCGCACGTCTCGCTGCCCCGGCTGACGACCCCGACCTGCCACCAGATGCCGTCCGCGTCCTGCCGGACCAACGGGCCCCCGCTGTCGCCGCGGCAGCTGTTCTGACCGGCCACCCCGCCGGCGCACACCTCACGTGCGGTGTCGACCGCGATGCCCGCCGCACCCGCACCCGCAGCGCAGTCCGCCACGCTCCACAGCGGGACCGCCAGCTCCTGCAGGCGGTCTGCCGGCACCGGTGCGCTCGGAGTCGGCGAGACCGTGCCCCATCCGAGGACCCCGGCGATGTCGTCACCGGTCGTCTGGGCGGGCGGCTGGTCGATCGGGGAGCCGGCGAGCGGCAGGGGGATGGCCGCCTCGGCGGCCGGCGTCCCGAGCCGGACGAGGGCCAGATCCGTTCCCGGCTGTGAACCCTGGGTCGCCAGCCAGTCCGGGAACACGTAGAACTGGGCCGCCGGGTGGACGGTGCCGCCCGGCGAGCGCAGGACGGTCCGGCCGGTGATGATCTCGAACGCGTCGGCCGGGAGGACCTCCAGCCGGTTGGTGTCGGGGTTGACGCCCGTGACGCAGTGCGCGGCCGTCAGGACCCAGATGTCGCTGACCAGCGTGCCGCCGCAGAAGTGCCCACCGAGGTCGTCGCCACCGTCGAGCTCGGCGACGAAGTTGACGGACACGATGAACGGCCACTCGCCGTCGTCGGCCCCCGTCCCGCCGATGACCTGGAACTGTGTCCCGGACCCTCCGGCCGACATGCCCGCCACCGGCAGCGCGCGGGGCCGCGAGGACTGCGCCGCGGCCGGCGCGGGCAGCGCGAGGGCGGCCACGGCGAGCACCCCCATCACCGCCCGCACCACCCGCAGGTTGTCGCTGTGCTTCCGCCGCCCAGACATGGCTGCCCTGCCACCCGTTCCGCCCCCGCCGGCGTTGCCAGGGTGCTGCACGAGCGCCGCCGGCACCATGAGGGAACACCCACAGGATGGCCACATCTTCATCGCGTCCACATCGCGGCGCGAGCGTGTGGTGGGCCGCCGCCCGCGGTAGGACTCCCACGGTCACCGTCGAAGAAGGAGAGGGCATGCAGTACGTCACCGTGCAGGGCGAGGAGGTCCCGGCCCTGGGGCTGGGGACCTGGGAGCTCGACGGCAGCGACTGCCGGCGGGCGGTCGCGGAGGCCCTCGAGCTCGGCTACCGCCACATCGACACCGCTCAGGGCTACGGCAACGAGGGGGAGATCGGACAGGTCCTGGGCACGGCCCCCGTCGACCGCGGCGAGATCTTCCTGGCCACGAAGATCGACAACTCCAACCACGCCCCCGACGCGGTCCGCCGCTCCACCGAGGAGAGCCTGCGCAGGCTGGGGACGGACTACGTCGACCTGCTGCTCGTCCACTGGCCGGTGGAGTTCCGGCGGCTGCCGGCGACGCTCGAGGCAATGCGCGGGCTGCACGACGACGGCAAGGTCCGCCACCTGGGCGTCAGCAATTTCACGCCGCCCCAGCTGGAGCGGGCGCTGGAGCTTGCTCCGATCTTCTGCGACCAGGTCGAGTTCCACCCCTTCCTGGCGCAGTCGTCGCTGCTCGAACTGGCGCGCAAGCACGACTTCATGCTGACCGCGTACTCGCCGCTCGCGCGCGGGGCCGCGCTGGCCGACGCCGTGCTGGCCGAGATCGCGGACCGGCACCACAAGCACCCTGCCCAGGTCGTCCTGCGGTGGCTGCTCGACCACGAGAACGTCGCGGCGGTGCCGAAGGCCTCAAGCCGGGCGCACCTGGAGTCGAACCTCGCCGTCTTCGATTTCTCCCTGTCCGGCGAGGAGCGCGAGCAGATCGCCGGCCTCGACCGGGGCGACCGCATCATCGACCCGCCGTTCGCCCCCGACTGGGAGCGCTGAGGCGTCAGCCGGCGACGCCCGTCGCACCGAGCACGACGACCGCCGCGGCCGGCCCACCGCCGCGTCGAGCGCCCTGGACCACCGGCGATCAGCGTCGCGAGCCGCGTCCGCGGGTCCCCGGCCGACGCTTTAGGATCGGCCCGCCGAGCCCAGCGACGACCGGAGCGCCATGACCGCGTTCCAGCTACCCGACCTGCCGCTGTCCTCCCCCAGCCTCGTCTTCGCCACGCTCATGGCCGTGGTGCTCTTGGCGCCCGTCCTGGCCGAGCGGGTGCGGGTGCCGGGGATCATCGGTCTGGTCGTGGCCGGAACGCTGATCGGTCCCGGCGGGCTCGGGCTGCTGCAGCGCCAGGGCACGGTCGCCGTGCTTGGCGAGCTGGGGCTGCTCTACCTGATGTTCCTGGTGGGTCTGGGCCTCGACCTCGACGAGTTCCTCGCCGGGCGCCGTGCCGCGCTGCTGTTCGGCGCGCTCACCTTCGCGTTCCCGATGGCGCTCGGCCTGGGCAGCTCGGCGCTCCTCGGCTACGCGTGGCCGGCGGCGGTGCTGCTGGCGTCCTGCTGGGCGTCGCACACGCTGATCGCGTTCCCGGTCTACCGGCGGTTCGGCATGGTCGACAACCGGGCGGTGCACACGATCATCGGCGGGACGATCGTCACCAACGTGGCCGCGCTGCTCGTGCTCGCGGTCGTGGTGCGCTCCTACGCCGGCCAGCTCGACTGGGTGTTCTGGGCCACGCTCGCGCCGCGCCTGGCGATCCTGCTGGCGTTCACGCTCTGGGCGCTGCCGCGGCTGGCGCGCTGGTTCTTCGCGGGGATCGGCCACGACCGCTCCGTGCGCTTCCTGTTCGTGCTGACGGGGTTGTTCGTGTCTGCGGCGGTGGCCGAGCTCGCGGGCGTGCAGGGCCTGGTGGGGGCCTTCCTGGCGGGTCTCGCGCTGAACCGGCTCGCACCGAACGGCGGCGTGCTGATGGAACGCGTGGAGTTCTTCGGCTCCACATTCCTGGTGCCGATCTTCCTGATCTTCGTCGGCATGCTCGTCGAGCCGGGCGTGCTCTTCGCCGACCCGGGGACGGCCGGCGTGGCCGCGGTGTTCCTGTTCGTCGCCGTGGCCGGCAAGGGGCTCGCGGCGCTCACGGCGGGCCGACTGCTGGGGTACGGCGGCGCGGAGACCGGCACGCTGTTCAGCCTGTCGGTGGCGCAGGCGGCGGCCACGCTCGCGGCCGTCATCGTCGGCTTCGACGTCGGTCTCATCGACATCCGCACCGTCCACGCGGTCGTTCCGGTGATCCTGGTGACGTGCCTGCTGAGCACGTGGACGGCC
This sequence comes from Euzebyaceae bacterium, assembly GCA_013696915.1. Classification (GTDB taxonomy): domain Bacteria; phylum Actinomycetota; class Nitriliruptoria; order Euzebyales; family Egibacteraceae; genus JACCXR01. The sequence continues at coordinate 21,308 of JACCXR010000097.1, read as the reverse complement.
AACCGCCTGGCGCCGCGGCTCCCGGCCGTGCCGGTGCGGCCGCGCGACCTCGGCGAGGCCGTCCTCGTGCCCGTTGCGAACCCCGACTCGGCCGGCGGACTGGTGCGACTCGCCGCGCTCCTCGCGCGACCGGACTCGGGCACCGTGATGCCGCTCACGGTGGTCGGTCCGGAGGCCTCCGACTCGGAGCTCGACTCCCGGCGGGAGCTGACCGCGCGTGCCGAGTCGATCGCGCTGTCCCGCGGCGTGGAGGCGGTCGGCCTCGTCCGCATCGACGGTTCTCCGGCCGCCGGGGCCCTGCACACCGTGGTGGAGCACCGCGCGTCCTTCATGCTGGTCGGCTGGAAAGGCTACGCCGGTGCGCGTGAGAACCTCTTCGGCAGCGTCATCGACTCCATCGTGGCGCACTCGTCGATCCCGCTCGCCGTCACCCGGCTCCAGGAGCGGCCCTACTCGCGGATCCTGCTCTGCGTCTTCGCCGGCACGCTGCCGCTGTCGCGGCGACCGGGCGTGCAGCTGGCGGCGGAGATCGCGCGCCGGCTGCACGCGGGCACGGGAGTGCCGGTCGTGGTGCTGACCGACAGCGCGGACGGCGCGCTGGACGACCTACTCCGCGGCCTCGACGCCACGGTGACGCGGGACGAACGCCGGCAGCACGTCGTCGTCGGCGACCACGCGCGGCCCGACGACCTCGTCGTCGTCTCGGTCTCGCCGACCGAGACCGGCCTGCGCACCGCAGCGACGCGCATCGCCTGGGCCGCACCCGAGTCGTCGATCCTGGTGGCGCTCGACGCCGGTGTGCGCCGGGGCGCCACGCCCATGCCCGACCAGACGACCCACGCCTGGGACATGTGGCTCCAGCCGTGACGGGGTCCGACAAGCTGACGCGTGACGAAGCCGGAGAACGGGCCCGCCTGCTCTCGGGCGTCGCGTACGACGTCGACCTCGACCTCACCGCCACCGCCGGTGAGTTCCCCAGCCGGACGGTCGTCCGCTTCCGGTGCAGCGCTCCGGGCTCGTCGACGTTCGTCGACCTCGACGCGGTGACGCTGCGGTCGGCGGAGCTGAACGGCGTGGCGCTGCCGTCCGGGGCGTTCCAGGGTGCCCGCCTGGCGCTGGCCGACCTCGCCGAGGACAACGTCCTCGTCGTCGAGGCCGACTGCGGGTACTCCTCCGCCGGCGTGGGCCTGCACCGTTTCACCGATCCGGTCGACGGCCGCGTCTACTGCCACACGCAGTTCGAGCCGTTCGACGCGCACCGGGTCTACGCCTGCTTCGACCAGCCCGACCTCAAGGCGCCGTTCACGCTGACGGTGCGCACGCCCGCGGGGTGGGACGCGATCAGCAACGGCGCGGCCGTCGACCGGCCCGCCGGTGACGGAGGTCGCTGGCGCTTCGCGACCACGCCGCCGATCCCGACGTACATCGCCGCGCTCGTGACCGGCCCCTTCCACGCCGTCCGCGACCACCACCGCGGCGTGGACCTCGGCGTGTTCTGCCGGCAGTCGCTCGCCGGGCACCTCGACGCCGACGAGATCCTCGAGATCACCCGCCAGGGTCTGGACTTCTTCACCGAGCAGTTCGCCTACGACTACCCCTTCGGCAAGTACGACCAGCTGCTGGTCCCGGAGTTCAGCGCCGGGGCGATGGAGAACCCCGGGTGCGTGACGTTCAACGAGCGGCACCTGTTCCGCTCGAAGGTCACCGAGGCCGTCCGCCTGGACCGTGCCGGCACGATCCTCCACGAGATGGCGCACATGTGGTTCGGCGACCTCGTCACCATGAGGTGGTGGGACGACCTCTGGCTCAACGAGAGCTTCGCCACCTACGCGGCGACCCTCGCCCTGGCCGAGGCCACGCGATTCACCGACGCGTGGGTGAGCTTCGCGTACGAGATAAAGGCGGAGGCCTACCGGGAGGACCAGCTCCCCACGACCCACCCGATCTCGTCGGACAGCGCGGACACGGACGACGTCCTGACGAACTTCGACGGCATCACCTACGAGAAGGGCGCCTCCGTCCTGAAGCAGCTCGTGGCCTGGGTCGGCCCCGACGCCTTCCGCGACGGGCTGCGGGACTACTTCCGCCGCCACGAGTTCGGCAGCGCGGAGCTCGGGGACTTCCTCGCCGCCCTGGAGCGCAGTTCGGGCCGCCGGCTGCGCGGGTGGTCGGACGAGTGGCTGCAGGCTCCGGGCGTGGCGACGTTCCGTGCTGACCTGGCGGTCGAAGACGGCCGCTACGCCGGGGTGGCCCTCGTCCAGGAGGCGCCGCAGGCGCATCCCACGCTGCGGGCCCACCGGATGGCCGTCGGGCTCTACGATCTCCGCGACGGCGCGCTGACCCGGCGGCGGCGGGTCGAGCGGGACGCCGACGGCGCCAGGACCGACGTGCCGGAACTCGTCGGAGAGCCGGTCGCGGACCTCCTGCTGCCCAACGACGACGACCTCACGTACGCCAAGATCCGGTTCGACGAGCGCTCGCTGGGGACCGTGACCGACCACCTCGGCCGGATCACGGAGCCGCTGGCGAGGGCAATGTGCTGGGGTGCGCTGTGGGACATGACCCGCGACGCCGAGCTGCCGGCACGCCGCTGGGTGCGGCTGGTGGGAGACCACGCGGCCGCCGAGTCCGACGTCGGTGTCCTGCAGGCGCTGCTCGCGCAGACCGCCGCGGCGGTCGACCTCTACGCCGACCCGGGCGCGCGGGCGGAGCTGCGGGCGGGACTCGCCGCCCTGGCAGGAGACGAGCTCGACCGGTCCTCGCCCGGCAGCGACCGGCAGCTCGTGTGGGCCCGCTGCCTCGCCTCGGCGTCCGACGACGCCGCCTTCGCCGGCGGGCTGCTCGACGGGGCCGTCGGCGTGGAGGGGCTGGCGGTCGACACGGACCTGCGCTGGTTCCTGCTCCTCCGCCTCGCTGCGGCGGGGGAGTCCGAGGAGGGGGCCGTCGCCGCGGAGCTCGAGCGCGACCCGACCGACATCGGCGCGCGCCGCGCCGCCGCCGTGCGCGCCGCCCGGCCCCTCCCAGCGGCCAAGGCCGAAGCCTGGGCGAGGGTGCTCGACGATCCCGCGCTGCCGCTCGCGACCCGCAGGGCGATCCTCGGCGGCTTCTGGCGGGCAGGGCAGGACGACGTCCTCGACCCGTACGCCCGGGACTGGGCCGACGCGGTCGCCCGGGTCTGGGCGGAGCGCGGCACCGAGGAGGCGCTGACCCTGACCGGCGACCTCTACCCCCGCCCGGTCGTCTCCGACGCCGTCGTCGCCGCGGCCGACCTCGCCCTCGCCACCGCCGACCTCCCGGCCCCGGGGCGGCGCAAGATCGTCGAGCTCCGCGACGACACGCTGCGCGCCCTGCGGGCACGCGACGCGGACCGCTCCGACGGCGGATCGGAGGGGTGAACACGCGCCTCGCCGCGCCGGTTCGCGACGGTTCTCGGCGGCGGCGGGTCAGCGCCAGTCGGTGCCGACAAGGACGTGGAGGTCGACGCCCTCGGACAGGCCCTGGTTCTCCTCGACCGCCTGGAAGCGCGGGTCGCGGGCCCGCAGGGCCTTGGCCTCCGGCTCGTTGCCGTCGGTGAAGTAGACGGTCGTCTCGGACACGTCCCGCCGCGACGGGCTGATCGCCACGACGTTGTAGCCGAGCGCCTCGACCACCGTGACGGCGGCATCCGTCCGGGCGTCACCCGCGCCGGCGTTGAGGACCTGCACGGTCGTGTCCGACGGCGCGCGGGCCGCCCCGATGAGCACCTCCGCGGGCTCCTCGGTCGAGGTGGGGGAGGGCGTCGGCGTTGCGTCGGCAGCCGGCTCGTCGGGGGCGGTCGCGGCCTCGGTGGCCGTCTCGGTCTCGTCGTCGCGCAGCTCGTCGAGCGAGTAGGTGACGGCGCCGGCGTCCGGGCGGTCGTCCGGGTTCAGCGACCAGTTCAGTCCGTACCCGAGCGCGCCGCCGATCAGCGCGACGAACGTCAGTCGCAGCAGCCACATCAGGGTGCGGCCGGCGAGCGAGGTCCGCGGGCGTTCGATCACGGGCGGCACGGGCGGGGCTCCAGTCCTACTGGTCGACCGGGTGTCCCCGCAGGGTAGCGCCGCCTCGCTCCTCGCCCGCGCAGGCTATGTGCCGCCGGGGCGGTGAAACCGTACTCCCGAGCCAGGTCGGCCACATGCAGGACGCGGTCGGTGACGTACACGATCGCGCCCGCCTCGGCCAGGCACCGGGCGATGCCCCGGCCGATGCCCCGAGCCGCACCGGTGACCACCGCGACCGTTCCCGCGAGCGGGCCCTCGGCGGCCGCGCCCTCGTCCACGGACCCGCATGCTCACGGCGCGCATCGGGAATCGCAAGTCCATACGATCACGCACCCGTCGAGAGGAGCCCTGTGAAGCGTCTGACGATCGACGGCTCATGGTTCGTGGACGATCGGGGGCGCCGGGTCCTGCTGCGGGGCGTCAACCTCGGGGGGAGCTCGAAGGTCCCGACGGTCCCGGACGGCCGGACGCACCTGCCCACCGACTTCTCCGACCACCGCGACGTCTCCTTCGTCGGCCGGCCGTTCGCGCTCGACCGGGCCGCCGAGCACTACGAGCGCCTGCGGGCGTGGGGCTTCAACGCCCTGCGCTTCCTGGTGACCTGGGAGGCGATCGAGCATGCCGGCCCGGGCCGTCACGACGACGCCTATCTCGACTCGATCGCGGACGCCGTCGCGCTGGCGGGCGACTACGGACTGTCCGTCCTCGTCGACCCGCACCAGGACGTGTGGAGCCGGATGTCGGGCGGTGACGGGGCCCCGGGATGGACCCTGGAGGCGGTCGGGTTCGACGTCTCCCGGCTCGACGCCGCCGAGGCCGCGGTGACCGAGCAGGGCCGCTTCGCCGACGCCTACCGCGACATGATCTGGCTGGCCAACTCCAACCGGCTGGCCTGCGCCACGATGTTCTCGCTGTTCTTCGGCGGCGACCGCGTGGCTCCGGGCTGCGCCGTCGAGGGCGAACCCGTGCAGGGGTTCCTCCAGCGCCACTTCGTCGCCGCCGTCCGCGCGCTCGCCGAGCGGCTCGCCGGATTCGGCCACGTCCTCGGCTACGGGACCCTCAACGAGCCGAGCCCCGGCTACCTGGGCATCGACGACCTCGGCCGCCCGCTCCCGGCGTCCGGACCCGGGCCGGTGCTCACCGGCCTCGACTCGCTGGCGGTCGGGGCCGGGCACCCGCGCTCGGTCCGCGTCGCCCGTGCCGGCAGCGTGCCGATCTCGGACGCGGGGCCGACGCTGCTCAACCCCGACCGCGTCAGCGCGTGGGTCGACCCCGACCGCGACGTGTGGCTGCGGGAGGGCGTCTGGGGGCTGGACGACGGCGGGGCGCCGGAGCTGCTCCGGCCGGGCCACTTCGCCGGCGTGGCGTTCGTCGCCGACTGCCTCGAGCCCTTCGCCCGCCGCTGCGCCGCCGCGCTGCGGGAAGTCGACCCGGCCGCCGCGCTGTTCTATGAGGGCTCGCCCGGCTCGGCGGAGCCGCTGCGCTGGAGCCGCCCGGACGTGCCGGTCGTCAACGCGAGCCACTGGTACGACGTCCTCACCTTGATGGAGAAGTCCTACCGGCCCGACGCCGCCGTCGACTGGAACACGATGGAGCCGGTCGAGGGCGAGGACGCCGTCCGGGCGTCGTTCGTCGCGCAGATCGGCGGGCTGGTCGCGCTGTCGGAGGGCCTCGGCGGGGCCCCGACGCTCGTGGGCGAGTTCGGCGTGCCGATGGACCTCGACGGCGGCGCTTCGTTTCGGTCCGGCGACTTCAGCGCCCAGGAGGCGGCGCTGGCGGCGTACTACAGCGCGCTCGACGCCAACCTCGTCCACGGGACGCTGTGGAACTACACGGCCGACAACACCAACGCCGCCGGGGACGGGTGGAACCGCGAGGATCTGTCGATCTTCAGCCTCGACCAGCCGGGCGGCCGCGCCGTGCGCGGGTTCTGCCGGCCGACGCTGCGCGCCGCAGCGGGCACGCCGACGGCGCAGCGCTTCGACGCCCGCACCCGCGTCTACACGCTCGACGTCGACGTCGACCCCGCGATCGACGCGCCGACGACCGTCTACGTGCCGTGGGCGCAGTACTTCGAGGGCACCGAGCTGCGCGTCTCCAGCGGCCGTGGCCAGCACGTCCGCGACGCGCAACTCGTGCGCTGGACCGGCGCGGCCGCCGGCCCGCAGCGCCTCACGCTGGGACCCGCCGTGTGATTCTCATGACCTCGGTGGTGGCGGTCGCGCAGCGACCGCCATGGGAACGCTGACCCCCGCGAGGTCGCGGGCGCGGCGCCGGACGAGAGCCGGGTATCCGACCAGCCCGACGAGCGCGAACAGGAACCACTGTCCCGCGTAGGCCAGGTGCGAACCCTCGTCGAGCACCGGCGGCAGCGACGGCCGGGGCAGATCCGGTTGCGCCGGCGTCTGCTCGGCGAGCACGAGGTAGGCCGGCGCGAGCGGCACCGACACCTGGTCGGCCAGGCGGGCGACGTCCGCTTCCCCGACGAACTCCAGGCGGTCGGCGTTGACCGGCCCGAACCTGGTCGTCGGCCTGCCCGGCAGGAGGAACCCCGTGACCGTCACCTGGCCGGCCGGCGGCGCCGCCCCTGCGACCGGGGGGGTCGACAGCTCGAACGGCACCCACCCGCGGTCGACGAGCACGGCGGTCCCGGTGTCCGTCACCAGCGGCGTCAGGACGTCGTGGCCGGGCATCCCGTTGCGCGACCGCGGCGAGAGGAGCACCTCCTCGGACGGCAGATAGCTCCCCGTGACGGACACCCTGCGGTACGCCAGGTCGTCGGCGGGCTGGCCGAGCACCCGCGCGAGCGGTTCCTGCGGGGCGGCGAGCCGCTGTTCGACGAGCGCGTTGAACGCGCGCCGCTCGTCCAACCGGCGGAGTTGCCAGAAGCCGAGGCTCACGAACAGCGCCGCGATCGCGACCACGACGACGTGCGCCACGATCCAGCGCGGGCTGAGCAGGAACCGGTACACGCGGTCCATGGTGCCGCGTCCCGGCGGTCGGGCAGGGCGGTCCTGGCCGGGTAGGGTCGTCGGATGCCCGTCGCCCAAGACATCCTCGGTCCCGCCAGCCTCGCCTTCCCCCTCGCTGGCGCCGCCCTGACCGGCGGCCGGCTGTACGTCGCGTCGCGCAACGTCATCCCGGCGGCGCTGGCGGTCTACGACGTCGCCGCGCGCACCGTCGTCGAGACCGTGACCGTCCCGACGGGCTCCGGCGCGTGGGGCGTGACGGACTCGGGTCCCGAGCTGGTCTACATCGGCCAGTTCGGTGCCCGGCAGCGGCCGAACATCTACCGCTACCGGACCACCGACGGCGCCCTGGCGGTGGCCGCCGCGATCGACGCCGACTACGTCTGGGACCTCGCGTCGGCGCCCGACGGCATCGTCTACGGCGTCACCGCCCCCGACATGGTCTTTCAGTACCACCCCGAGCGGGACCGCACGGACATCGTCGGCATCATCGACCGGGCCCGGCGCGAGTCGGTCCGCAGCATCGCCGCCACCGGTCCCCGCCTGGTCGTCGGCGGCGCCGCTGCCGGCAAGTCGATGCTGCTCGACGTCGTGCGCGCCACCCGCGCCCGCCGGTCGATCCTGCCGCCGGCCCTCGCGGACCACGGCACGGTGTACTCCGTCGACACCGACGACCGGCTCGTGGCCGCCGGCACGACCGGTCCCGGGCTGACCCGCGCAGGGCTGGCGGTCGTCGACCTCGCGAACCCGGCCGCGACCAGGACCGCGGTGCTGGAGCGGGAGGCCGTCGTCGACACCGTCCGGATCGCCGGTGACGCCGTCTACTGCACGGCGCGGCGCTCCGGGTCGCTGTACCGCTACGACCGCGCGGGCGACTCCCTCCAGCGCCTCGCGACGCCCATCCCCGGAGCCGAGACCCGCGGCCTGTTCGCCGACGCCGGCCGGCTCGTCGGCGCCAGCGCCGCCGGGGTCGTGTTCACGGCCACCCTCGACGGAGCCGACGTGGACGTCGTCGACCTGCTGGAGACGGGGCTGGAGGGCCGTCCGGAGCTGGTGCAGTCGCTTGCTGCGGGCAACGGCCGGGTCTACGCCGGCGGCAACTTCGGCTGCCAGCGCCACGACCTCGATCCGCCCTCCACGTCACGGTTCTTCGTCCCCGGCGAGCCGAAGGACCTCGAGCTCATCGGCGACATCCTCTACCTCGCCCTGTACCCGGGGGGCGAGGTGTGGGAGTACGACACGCTGAAGGGCACCGCCTACCGCAAGGTGGTGCTGCCCCCGGAGCAGAACCGGCCCGCCACGATCACCGCGCTCCCCGACGGCACCGGCCTGCTGGTCGGCACGGCCTCGGATCGACTCGGCGGCGGGGCGCTGCACGTCTATGAGTTCGTGGGGGCTCGGCTCGACACCTACACCAACCCGCTGTCGGGCGGCCAGTCGGTCGCCGGGGTGGCCGCGGCCGACGGGTTCGCCTACCTCGGCGGCACGGGGGCGACCGGCGCACTGGCCGCCTTCGACCTCGGCGCCCGCCGCGTCGCGTGGCGGATCGACGCGCCCGCGCCCGACGGCGGCACCCTCCTCGGGCTGGTCGTCCGCGGCCGGCGGCTGTACGGCTTCACGACCAGGGGATGGTTCCTCGCCGTCGACCTCGACACCCGCGCCGTGATCCACCGGGCCAGGGCCTCCGCCGCCGGCGGGCGCCTCGTCTCCGCCGGCGAGTCGCTGTACGGGGCGTCGTCCGAGCAGCTGGTCCGGTTCGACCCGTACTCCCTGGCGCACGAGGTCGTCGTGGACGGGCTCGGCGCCCGGCTCTGGGGCTACGCGTCACTGGCCGCCGATTCCACCGGCGCGGTCTACGTCATCAAGGGCACCGACCTCCTGCGGGTGCGCCAGACCTGAGCCGGCGCCGGCCTTCGCAGCCTGCTGGTGAACTCCTCCACCGCGAGCTCGGCGACGCGCTCCAGCGCGCCCGGCTCGGCGAACAGATGGGTCGCTCCGGGCACGACCTCGAGACGCTTCTCGCCGGGCAACTGCTCCAGCGCCCGCCGGTTGAGCTCGAGGACGTGCTCGTCGAGGGCGCCGACGATCAGCAGCGCCGGCGCGGCGACCGAGGCGAGCGCCGGTCCGGCCAGGTCCGGGCGGCCGCCGCGGCTGACGACGGTCGCGACCAGCTCGGGGCGCTCCGCAGCGGCGAGCAGGGCGGCACCACCGCCGGTGCTGGCCCCGAAGTAGCCGACGGGCTGGGGATGCCGGTCGCGGACCCACTCGGCGGCCGCGATCAACCGGCGCGCGAGCAGCGGGATGTCGAAGCGGTGCTCGGCGGTGCGGGCGTCCGCGGCGTCCTCCTCGGCGGTGAGGAGGTCCATCAGCAGCGTGCCGAGCCCGGCCGCGTGCAGGGCCGCGGCGACCTGCCGGTTGCGGCTGCTGTGGCGGCCACTGCCGCTGCCGTGGGCGAAGACGACCATCCCCCGCGATGGCTCGACGAGGGTGAGGTCAGCGTCGAGGACCACCCCGTCCGCGGGGATCTTGACCGGCTCGGTCGTCTGGGCGCCCATGGCGGTCGCGGTCAGCGACCCTCGAGGACGCGGCGGTGCGCCTCTTGGAGCAGCTGCGTCGCCCGGTCCAGCTGCTCGGTCGCCCGGTGCGTCATCGGGAGGAGGTACGGCGCCTGGGCGGGGGAGTCGAACAGGGTCGCCTTGGCGTTCGTGATGACGTCGCCGGCCTCCTCGAGGTCGAGGCCCTTCGCGTCCTCGGCGGCGGCCTGCAGGGCGAAGCGGAGGATCTCCACCTGGACGTGGAACGACCCGGAGGCGCCCTGCGTCCGCGTGCCGAGCTCCCACAGCAGCCGGCGTGTCCTGCGGACGTCGCTGCGCAGTTCCCGGACGGCCTCGAGCTTCAGCTCCTCCGCCGCCAGGGCCCGGTCGCGCCGGTCCTGTTCCTCCCGGATCCGCCGGTTGCCGCGCCGGATCGGGCCGAGCTCAAGGAACAACAGCAGCAGCGCGAGGACGAGCGCCTGCACCGCCGCTGTTGCGAGAACCGTGGGCCAGTCAATCTCCTCCATCCGGACACTATGCACTGCCGGGGGCCTGCGCGTGCGCGCGCAGCGGACAGGCCCCCGGCAGCGCCGGACGGTCGGGCGTGTCTACGGCGCGCTGAACTGCGCGAAGCGCTCCTGCGGACGGTCGTTGATGCGGGTGAAGTCGCCGCCCGCGTACAGCCGTCGCGACGCCGTGTCGATGGCCCAGACACCGGGGCCGCTGTTCACCTTCGGACGGAAGCTCGTGTCGACCCGGCCGTTGTCGATCCGCAGGGCGGCAAGGTTCGCCTGGCGGACGCCGCCGATGGTCTTCGAGTGCGACCCCGCGTAGACGCGGCCGTCGAGCACGCCCAGGGCCTGGACGTCGCCGTCACCGCGGGTCTGCCAGTTGCGGCGCCCGCTGGTGCCGTCGAAGGCGCTGACCCGTCCACCGGGGCCGCCGACGCCGGCGAACACCTGCGAGCCCGAGGTCTCGAGCGCGAAGACGAGGTACTCCCCGTCCGGGCTCCATGAGGTGAGCGCGCCCCCGGAGGTGAGGGCGGCGAGGTGACGTCGCCGCTGGCCGTTCACCGAGCTGAACTTGCCGCCGAAGTACACGCGGCTGCCGTTGGGCGCCACGGCGATCGACCGCACCCACCCGTCGACGCTGGCCCGCCAGTCCCGGACCGCGCCGCTGTTCGCCGCGATGGCCGCGACGCGCCGACGGGGGGAGTTCCCGACGCGGCCGAAGGTGCCGCCGACGTAGAGCGTGTTGCCGTGCTGCGCCATCGCGTAGACGTTGCTGCTCGCGTCGGCCCTCCAGCTGCCGATCGCGGAGCCGCTCCCGGCCGACACCGCGGCCAGCCGTGACCGCGACTGTCCGCCCACCTTGGTGAAGAAGCCGCCGAGGTAGACGGTACCGCCGTCGGGGGACACCGCGATCCCGCGGACCTCGTTGTTGGCGTTGGGGTTCCAGTTGCCGATCAGGTCTCCGGTGGTCGCGTCGATCGCGGCGACGTGGTTGCGCGTCACCGAACCGGACCGGGTGCGGACCGACGTGAAGTCACCGCCGATGTAGACGCGGTTGCCGGCGCGGACGATCGTGTAGACGCGTCCGTTCACGCCGACGGTGGAGTCGGCGGCGGAGCGCAGAGCAGCCGACGCCGGTGCCGGGGGCGGCAGCAGCGTGAGCGCGAGGGCGAGCATCGCCACGAAGGCGACCGAGGGGGCGAGCCGGGGGCAGCGTCGCACCATCATGGGGTTCCTTTCTGTCCAAAGGCCCCCATGGGCAATGGGTCGGAACGGTCAGCGCTGCGCCGAAGTGGGGGCACGACGACGCGGGGCGCTTCGGTGGGGGCGGCCGAAGCGGAGCGATCCTACGCCGACCCGCCGGCGGTTGGCACATCGGCCGCCGGCCGGACCTGGCCGGCGGTCCGGGAGAGCTACCCGGTGCCGCCGAAGTACGGGTCGTGCGCGACCTCCCGGAATGCGGCGAACGCCGCGGTGCCGGGGTACAGGCGCCAGTCCGGCTTGTTCGGCCGCTGGGACCAGTAGTACGAGGCGAAGACCACCCCGTTGTTGCGCATCCAGGCGGAGATCTCGCGCACCAGCCGCGCGCGGGTCGCATCGTTGAAGCGCTCGCCGATGCCCCACTCGGGGAAGGTGAGCGGCTTGCCCCGGCTCGCGGCGAAGCGCCGGGCCGGGTCGGCGACCTGTGACCACGTGCGCTCGGGATAGGTGTAGGAGTCGGAGCCGATCAGGTCGGTGTAGCGGTTGCCGGGGTACCAGCTCGCCGCCTGACCGCGGGAGAACGTGATCTCGCTCAGGGTCCACACCCAGGTCACGTTCGGGGTGCCGACCTCGGCGAAGATGCGGTGCACCACACGCCAGGCGGCCACGAAGCTCGCCGCGTCGCCGACGCCCCGGTTGTGCACGTTGTCGGGCTCGTGGTGGAAGATCAGGTACAGGGGCCGACCGAAGTCGCGGACCGCACGGGCCTTCGCGCGCAGGGCGGCGTCGTGGCGGTTGGCGGCGATCTCGCTCCAGGGGATGGGGGTCGACCCGGAGCGGCGGGTGTTGAAGGACAGGATTGGCACCCTGCCCTTCGCGGCGTCGGCCGCGGCCTCGGGCCCCGGGAGCGCCTGATTCCACGTGCGGTAGATCCGGGTCACGCCGAGGCGCCGGCCCAGGTCCGCCTCGAACTCCCCGATGGGGACGCCGCTGACGCGGGCTCCCCACAGGCACCCGGTGGCCGCTCCGGCCGTCCCGGAGAACAGGGAGAGGACGAGCATTGTCGCCAGTGCGATGAAACGGCACCGCATGTTCGCTCCTTGAGTTCGCCGCCGGTGTCTTTGGAGGACCCCTACGTCGTGCCGCCGAAATAGGGCTGGTGGGCGACTTCGCGGAACGCCGCGAAGGCTCTGCTTCCCGGGTACAGCCGCCAGTCGGGCTTGTTCGGCCGCTGCGACCAGTAGTAGGAGGCGAAGACGACCCCGTTGTCCCGCATCCACGCCGAGATCTCCCGGACGAGCCGGGCGCGGGTGGCGTCGCTGTACCGCTCGCCGATGCCCCATTCGGGGAAGGTGAGGGGCTTGCCCCGCCGCGCGGCGAAGCGCCGCGCCGGTTCGGAGACGTCCCGCCACGGTCGCTCGGGGTAGGCGTAGGAGTCCGAGCCGATCAGGTCGGTGTACGCGTCGCCGGGGTACCAGCTGGCCGGCTCCTCCTCGAATCCCCTGCTGCTGAGCGTCCAGACCCAGGTCACGTTCGGCGTGCCGACCTCGGCGAAGATCCTGTGGACCACGCGCCAGGCCGCGACGTAGGACGCGGCCTCCCCGGCGACGCCGGCGTTGTGCACGTTGTCGGGCTCGTGGTGGAAGATCAGGTACAGGGGCCGACCGAAGTCGCGGACCGCACGGGCCTTCGCGCGCAGGGCGGCGTCGTGGCGGTGGGCGGCGATCTCGCTCCACGGGATCGGCGTCGACCCGGAGCGGCGCGTGTTGAAGGACAGGATCGGCACCCTGCCCTTCGCGGCGTGCGCCGCGGCCTCGGGCCCCGGGAGCGCCTGGTTCCACGTGCGGTAGATCCGGGTCACGCCGAGGCGCCGGCCGAGGTCCGCCTCGAACTCCGCGATGGGGACGCCGCTGACCCGGGCCCCCCACAGACAGCCGGTGGCCGCTCCGGCCGTCCCGCCGAGCAGGGTGAACACCAGCAGGGTCGCCAGCAGGAACATACGACTTCGGATGGCGCCCCTCCTGGCCCGTCCCCCGACGGCCAGGATTAAACCACCCACCACAAGGCACTTACAACGGTCGTTGCAGCGCGTTCGGCGGACACGGCCGTCTTTGCGCGCAGGAGGCGCACGCATTGGGCCGTCGGAGGGCCCCACGGCGAGTTGTCTCGTGGTCCAGTGACGCCGCGACAGCGCCGGTCGACGCGGCCGGCAGCGGGGCGTCAGCCGGGGAGCTTGGCCCGGGCCGTCTTGGCGAGGAGCCGCGCCTGGCCGCGGCTGCGGCGCACGGCCGCCTCGGCATGCTCCGCCTTGTGGCGGGCGCGCCATCCCAGGCCGGGCCTGCCCTCGGTGTCCAACGCCGCGAGCAGCAGCCCGCCGAGCATGCTCAAGTTCTTGAAGAAGTGGATCTGCTGCTGCGTGCGCTTCGCCGGGTCGTCGTGCTCCCAGAAGCGGTGGCCGGCGGCCGTGGTCGGCACCAGGCTGGCCGCCAGCGCGAGCGCCGAGAGCCGCGGCAGGCGACCGAGCGCGAGCAGTGAACCGGCCGCGACCTGCACGCCGCCGTTGACGCGGATCAGCGTCTCCGTGTCCTGGTCGGACAGGCCGGGGACCCTCGATGCGACGTCCTCGGCGGTCGGGACCTTCGGCCCCGGATTTCGGAGCGCGTCCAAGCCGCCGGTCACGAACATGGACGCGAGCATGGGGCGGGCAGCGCGGCGCAGGAGGCTCATGGGCCCTTCGCTACCACGAACCGGCTCCGCCTAATCCCCCGGGCTGCCGGGCGACGATCCGCGGACGGCCGCGTGGGCCGCCGGGATCGTGCCCAGGCGGCCCGCCTGGAAGTCCTCGAATGCCCGCAGGACCTCGGCCCTGGTGTTCATCACGAAGGGTCCGTAGGCGAAGACCGGCTCGCGGATCGGCCGCCCACCGAGGACGAGGACGTCCAGATCGGGGCTGCGCGACTCCTGCGTCTCGTCGGCCGTGACGGTGATCGTGTCGCCGGCCCCGAAGAGGGCGAGCTGGCCCATCCGCATCGGCCGACGCTCCTGACCCACGCCGCCGCGCCCGGCGAGCGTGTACACGAGCGCGTTGAAGTCACGGCGCCACGGCAGCGCCAGTGACGCGCCCGGCCTCAGCGTGGCGTGGACCAGGGCGATGGGGGTGTGCGTGGTGCCGGGGCCGGCCTGGCCGGCGACCTCACCTGCGATGACCCGCAGCAGCGCGCCGCCGTCGGACGAGGAGAGCAGGCCCACCTTGCCGGCGCGGATGTCCTGATAGCGCGGCGCTGCGAGCTTGTGCGTGCGGGGGAGGTTCACCCACAGCTGGAAGCCGTGGAACAGACCGCCGCTGGCGACGAGGTGCTCGGGCGGCGTCTCGATGTGCAGGATCCCGGCGCCGGCGGTCATCCACTGGGTGTCGCCGTCGGTGATCAGCCCCCCGCCCCCGTTCGAGTCCTGGTGCGCCATCTCCCCGTCGATGATGTAGGTCACGGTCTCGAAGCCGCGGTGCGGGTGCCACGGCGTGCCCTTCGGCTCACCCGGCGCGTACTCGACCTCGCCCATCTGGTCCATGTGGATGAAGGGGTCCAGGGCGGCGAGGTCGACGCCGGCGAACGCGCGGCGCACCGGGAAGCCCTCGCCCTCGAATCCGGTGGGAGCGGTCGTGACCGACACCACGGGCCGGGCCCGCTGCACGGTGGGATCCACGCGGGGGACCCTCGGCAGGGTGACATCCTGTTCGACGGTGATGGCTGGCATCGCTGCTCCTGTTGCGCCTTGGCGGGGACCGACCTCCCATCCAACGTCGTTGCCGGTTCAACCATTCCGGGTTTGCCGGTGGCCGTCTCGGCATGACGGCGTAGGATGCCGGTGATCGAGCGGTGCGGGAGGCGGTCATGGGGCTGTTGGATCGGCTCAAGGGCGTGAAGCGCCCTGCCGAGGGTGCGCCGGTGCTGGGGCGCGACGAGGTGGAGCGGCGACTGCGGGGCCTGGACGGCGAGCGCGTGCCGTTCACGGTCGGCGACGGCTCCGAGGCTGACCTCGAGGTCCGGTGGAAGATCGTCGACGCCCGCTGGTACGAGATCTTCGCCAAGGCGAGCCTGGAGAAGTCGCACAGGATCCATCTGCTGCTCGACGAGGGCGAACACGAGGTGCGCGCGCTCGAGGAGGCGTGGGAGGTGTCCTGGCGGGCGGGTGTGCCGGAGCTCACCCTGTCGGTGGAGAAGTTCCAGGGCAGGACTTTCGGGTCGAAGTCGTTCGGGACGCGCTACGCCTTCACGGGGGTCAACCCCCTGGACTGGGGCCAGGTGTACAGCTACCGCTTCGACGTCTCGGAGATGAAGGACCCGGTCGTCGCCGTCGTCACCGGCGCCGGCTGGTCCTTCGTGCCGGTCACGACGAAGCGCGGGCTGCGCGGCTGACCGGGCCGGCGGCGCTTTCGACGCGGTGGACACCACAGAGGCGCGCCGGCGCTTTGCGGGCAGCCCGGTGGCACGGCTGGCCACCGTCCGACCCGACGGCGCGCCGCACGTCGTGCCGGTCGTGTTCGCGGTCGACGGCGACGTCCTCTTCACCGTCGTCGACCACAAGCCGAAGCGCACCCCGCGGCTGCAGCGCCTGGCCAACCTCCGGCGGGAGCCCCGGTGCGCGCTGCTCGCCGACCACTACGACTCCGACTGGTCGCGGCTGTGGTGGGTCCGGGCCGACGGGGAGGCGGCCGTCATCGACGAGCCCGCCCCGGATCACCCCGGGCTGGCGGTGCTCGCCGAACGGCACGCCGCCTACCGCCGGGCTCCGCCGGGCGGCGCACTCGTCGTCGTCACCGTGACCCGCTGGAGCGGCTGGTCGGCGGCACCGTGATCTCCGGCCGGTCCGGCGACGGCACCCTCGCGCCCGCCTGAGGGCGCACCCCCACTGACGAAGGAACAGCACATGGACATCGGTATCGGCCTTCCCAACAGCGTGCCGGGCACAACCGGGGGGCAACTGCTCGACTGGGCGCGCAGGGCGGATGCGGCGGGCTTCTCGAGCCTCGCGACGATCGGCTGCGTGTCGTTCCCGGGTTACGAGGAGCTGACCGTCTTCGCGGCGGCGGGGGCGGTCACGCAGCGGATCCGCTTCATGCCGAACGTCCTGCTCGCGCCGACCCGCAGCAGCGCAGAGCTGGCCAAGCAGGCGGCCAGCGTCGACCAGTTGACCGGCGGGCGGCTCACGCTGGCCGTGGCACCCGGGTGGCGGGCGGCCGACTATCAGCTGACCGGCCGGGACTTCGACCACCGCGGGCGGCGACTGGACAGCAGCTGAAGGACCTCCGGATCGCCTGGGCGGGTGAGCCGCTCTTGCCGGGGACCAAGCCGGTCAGCCCACCGCTCGTGCAGGAGGGGGGGATCCCGATCCTCATCGGCGGGATGTCCGATGCGGCGGTCCGCCGGGTCGTCGAGTTCGGCGACGGCTGGACCGCGGGCGGCGCGCCGCTCGACGTCACCCGGGACATGATCTCCAAGGTCCGGGCGGCGTGGCGGGACGGAGGCCGTGACGGCGAGCCGAGGATCGTGGCGCTCGCGTACTTCTCGCTCGGCGACACGCTGGAGCGGTCGCGGGCCTACCTGCTCGACTACTACGAGCCGATGGGGGCCGGCATCGCCGAGATGATCGCCGGCAGCGCCCTGCGGTCGCCGGACGCCATCAAGGGCGCGGTCGAGGGCTTCGCCGCCATCGGCGTCGACGAGTTCATCCTCGACCCGACCGTGTCCGACCCCGACCAGGTGGACCTGCTCGCCGGCGTCGTGCTGTGACCGGCCCGGCGCAGGACGCCGGCGGCTGGCTGCCCGAGGACTTCGAGGCGCCCGCGCGGCTGGACCTGTCCACCGGCGACCACCTGCGGCAGATCCGCGCCGCGGACATCGACATCGACTACCCGACCGTGATGGCCAACCAGCCGCGGCTGTGGGCGATCTTCGGGGACGTGTGGGGCTGGCCGCCGGCCGATATGACCCGCGAGGAGGACCTGTCCGACCTCGAGCGCCACGCCGAGGAGATGCAGCGCAACGAGTCCTTCAACTACGCGGTCTTCGACGCCGCCGAGACGACGTTGAAGGGGTGCGTCTACGTCGACCCCACGGACCGGCCGGGCGCGGCCGCCGACGTCTCGTGGTGGGTGACCGAGGAGGAGCTCGGGGGGCCGCTGGAGGAGGCGCTGCGCCGGGAGGTGCCGCGCTGGCTGCGTGAGCAGTGGCCCCTGGAGGCGCCGCGCTTCATCGGCGTCGACCTGTCATGGCACGATTGGCAGCAGCTGCCGGGGGAGACAGCGCTGTGACAGGGCCGCCGGCTCACGATGCGGGGGAGGGAACTGCCATGCGGAAGGAGCCCGGCTTTCAACTCGAAGGCCGCGCCGCCGACCGCTACGAGCAGTTCGTCGCCCCGATCATGGCGCCGTTCGTGCGGGCCGCCGTCGAGGAGCTGTGACTCGCGCCGGGGTCGGTCGTCCTCGACCTCGCCTGCGGAACGGGCTTCGCGGCCCGGGCCGCGGCCCGGCTCGTCGGGCCCGGTGGCCGGGTGACCGGGGTGGACGTCAACGCCGGCATGCTGACCGTGGCGGCACGGGAGTCCTCGGGTCTCCCGGCCGCGGTCGAGTGGCGCCAGGCCCCCGCCGACCGTCTGCCGTTCGGAGACGGCGAGTTCGACGCCGTCGTGTGCCAGCAGGGGCTGCAGTTCTTCCCCGATGTCGCCGCCGCCACGACGGAGGCGGCCCGCGTCAGCCGCCCGGGGGCCCGCGTGGCGGTGACGGTGTGGTCGCCGCTGGAGCGTTCCCCCTACTTCGAGGCCCAGTTCCTCGCGATCCGCCAGATCGTCGGCGCCCAGGCCGTGACGTCGTTCGAGGGCGCCTTCGGCTTCCCGGCCGATCGGATCACCGGGCCCTCTCGGCGGCTGGTCTCCGGGACGTTTGCGTCCACGAGGTGACCGTCGAGATCCGGCTGCTCCGGCTCGCCGAGTACGCCGTCGGCCACCTGCAGGCGCTTCCGTGGGGCGCGGTCGTGGCCCGCACCCGGACCGACGGTCTCGAGGCGGTCGGCGCCCTGATGGTCGAACGGCTGGCTCCCCACATGGCGGCGGACGGTTCGGTGGCGGCGCCCTTCGCCTCGCTGCTGGTCTCCGCCGCCCGCTGAGCGATCCCGCAGCGGTGTTCGCGAGACGTGGTGGCGATTGCGTGGGATAGTGGGTCCGCCGCCACCGGGACGGGACGAAGGAGGGACCTCATGGCCAGCAAGGACAAGGGCACCAAGAGCACCAAGACGGCCGCGTCGAAGACCCAGAAGGAGAAGCGCGACGCGAAGCGGGAGAAGAAGGAGACCAAGAGCCGGCGCGACCGGTCCAGCTGAGCCTTCGGCCCGCGCAGGGCGGGTCGGCCGGCGACGCCAGACCGTCGGGCCTCGCCGGCGCCGGCCGGGCTCAGCGCGTCGCGGCGCGCTTGTACTGCCGCACGGCGAGCGGGACGAAGACGGCCAGGATGATGGCCACCCAGATCAGCGTGTAGAGCACCGGGTTCCGCAGCGACCACACGTCCGGGGGCGGGAAGGCGGGGTTGGTGTTGCCGAACAGTTCCCGCGCCGCCTGTGCCACGGACGAGACCGGGTTCCATTCGGCGATGACCCGCAGGACGGTCGGGAGGTTCTCCGACGGCACGAAGGTGGTGGCGATGAACGTGAGCGGGAAGATCACGATGAACGAGGCGTTGTTGATGACCTCCGGGCTCGGCACCAGCAGTCCCACGTACGCCATCACCCACGAGATCGCGTAGGCGAACAGCAGCAGCAGAAGGAACCCGGCCAGCGCCTCCAGCAGCGACGTCCGGATCCGCCAGCCCACGATCAGGCCGGTCAGCGACATCACCACGATCGTCAGCACGTTGTAGAAGATGTCGCTGGCCGTGCGGCCCATGAGCACCGCGGACTGCGACATCGGCAGGGACCGGAAGCGGTCGATGATCCCCTTCTGGATGTCGTCGGCCAGGCCCGCGCCCGTGAAGGTGGCGCCGAAGATCACCGTCTGGGCGAAGATGCCGGCGATGAGGAACTCCCGGTAGTTCACCCCCGGGACCTCGATGCTGCTGCCGAAGATGTAGGCGAACAGCAGCACGAACATGATCGGCGACAGCGTCGTGAACACCAGGAGGTCGGGCACCCGCTTGATCTTGATGAGGTTGCGCTTGGCGACCACGGCGCCGTCGGCGAAGGCGTGCAGCACCTGGTTCATCGGGCGGGCTCCTGGTCTCGGGTCCTGCCGGCGCCGGGCTCGGCGTCAGGCTGGGTGTGGTCCGCGCTGTCAGTGGCGGCCGGCTCGGCCGCGTGGCCGGTCAGCGTCAGGAAGACGTCGTCCAGGGTCGGGCGCCGCAGCCCGAAGTCCAACAGGGCGATCCCGTTCGCGTCCAGCCGGCCGAGGGCCGCCATGAGCACGCCGGTCCCCCCGGTGACGGGGGCGGTGAGCTTGCGGCTGTGCTCGTCGACCTGCACCTCACCGACCGCCAGCTCGGCGAGCACGGAACGTGCCAGCGGCACGTCCGACGCCTGCTGGACGACCAGCTCGATCCGCTCGCCGCCGACCTGGGCCTTGAGCTGGTCCGCGTCGCCCTGGGCGATCACCCGGCCGCGGTCGATCACGATGATGTCGTCCGCGAGCCGGTCGGCCTCCTCCAGGTACTGGGTGGTCAGCAGCAGCGTCCTTCCGCTGCGGACCAGTTCCCGGATGACCTCCCACATGTCGGAGCGGCCGCGCGGGTCCAGGCCGGTGGTGGGCTCGTCGAGGAACAGCACGGTCGGCTGCGCCACCAGCGCCGCGGCCAGGTCGAGCCTGCGTCGCATGCCGCCCGAGTAGGTCTTGACCGGCCGGTCGCCGGCCTCGGACAGGTCGAAGCGCTCCAGCAACTCCCGGGCGCGCGTCCGCGATCGCTGCCGGCCGAGCTGGTAGAGACGCCCGACCATGTCGAGGTTCTCGAAGCCGGTGAGGTACTCGTCCACCGCCGCGTACTGGCCGGACAGGCCGATGCGCTCGCGCACCCCGCCGGGATCCGTGCGCACGTCGATGCCCGCGACCTCGGCAGAGCCGGCATCCGGCTCCAGCAGCGTGGTGAGGATGCGTACCGCGGTCGTCTTGCCGGCGCCGTTCGGTCCCAACAGAGCCAGGACGGTACCCTCGGGCACGGCCAGGTCGAGCCCGTCGAGGGCCGTGACCTGCCCGTAGCGCTTGACCAGGCCGGTCGCCCTGATCATGTCGGCCATGAAATCCCACCTTCCACCAAGCACATCGTCCCCACCCGGGTGAAGCGGGCCCTAGGCTTCTCGTTCATTCTGTCCTCCCGTTCCTCAGTCCTCCGACCAAGACCGCCGGGCGCGGCGGGACTCATCGGTCGCGGATCGATCTGCCGGCAGGTTGCCGCCAGCGGCCACAGCCGGCGGCGCCTCCCGGCGGGACCGTATCCGGGCTATAGGTCAGATCCTGACCGCAGCGTCTGGCCTTCTCGAAATCATGACGGACACGGCCTACCCCCGAGCTCGTCGCCTGCCTCCGCACCCTGGCCGACCGCTTCGACCGCGCGACGAGGATCGCCGCGACCCTCGTCACAAGGCGTAGCCGCCCGCCGGCTCAGTGCGTGCTGACTCCCCGTCGGCACGCCCACGGATCAGCATCCATGGGCGGTCGCTGCGAGACCACCGCCACGGAGGTCACTGAGAATTCGCCTCGGACGAGCATCGGCGCTCCACGGGTCAGGAGCCCGTCGGTGGGTCTCCGGAGGCGCCTCGGAGCTCCTGCTCCAGGGCGCGCAGGGTCCCGAGGGCCGCTCGATCCTTGTCGGTCAGCGGCCTCCTTGCTGCGGATGATGTCGGCGAGTGCGGCGACCTGGACCCGCATCCCGTAGACCTCGATCGGCTGCGAACTCGCCCGCAGAGGCCCATAACCGCGGAGGTCCGTCTGGGCGGAGGACGACATCGAGGAGGCCCGCCTCGGTGATGAATGTCGCCGACGTGAGGCCGACGTGAGGGAGTGGAACCATGCGGGGTGCAGTGGCACCGGGACGCCCTCGTC
>JACCXR010000086.1 GCA_013696915.1 Euzebyaceae bacterium | reverse complement strand
GGTCGAAGGTTGAAGAGATGAAGAGGATCAGGCGGGCGGGGCGGAGGCGGCCGGTCAGTAGGTGGCCACCCGCTCCCCCATGGAGAGCAGCTCGACGCCGGTGACCCACTTGACCGTGCCGCCAGTGGGGCCCGGCCGCGGTCGACGTCGGACCACCTGCCGCCTTCCGGGGTCGATTCTTCGGATATCCGAAGAATCCACCCCGGAACGGCAAGAACCGGCTCGGGGGTGTCCCCCGGGTCGGCGCGCGCTCTTCAGGCACCCCGGGATCCCGAACCACGGGGGCGTGGGCGACGTCCGGGCGCTCCACCTTCGTTCCCGCCACCCCGGTTCCTCCGGGCTGCCCTGCCCTCAGTACGTGAGGGTTCGGTCGGCCTCGAAGGCGAGCTGCACCAGCCGCTTGGGCATCGCGAGCTCCGCCGGCTTGCCCTGGAGGTCCGCCTCCGCCACGCCCCGGGCCTTGCTGGACATGCCGGACAGGTAGAAGCTCCCGCCTCCCGCCGCCACCGCGTCGAAGGACTCACGCAGCGAGCCCGTCCCCAGACCGCTCAGCGAGTCCAGGACCGCATCGCGGATCAGCTGAACGGCGTCACCGGCGAGGAAGACGCTGACGTCGTGGCCCTCCTCGATACCCGCACGGGCGACAAGCAGGCCAAGCGCGGCACGGGTCGGGGCCTCGGGGCCGCAGGTGATGTGGACGAGCAACCTGCCCATGGACACTGACCTCCCGGATTGGAAACGCTCAGGCGGTGACGCCGCCATCGAGCGGCCCGCCGCGCAGCGGTTGGTGCTCCATCGCGCGGCGCTCGTTGTCGCGCACGCGGGGTTCGTAGTGGGAGAAGAAGATCTTCCCGACGAGGTCGCGCCGGCTGCGCACGCCGGTCTTGTCGAACACGCTCTTGAGGTGCTGCTGGACGGTGTGGGCCGAGACCACCAGACGCTCGGCGATCGCCGCCGTCGAGTTGCCCTGCAGGACGAGCCGGGTGACGTCCTGCTCGCGCTCGGTCAGCCCGTACGCGGACATCAGCAGCGGGGCGATGCGGGCGGGGTGGGCGGGCTCGACGATGACGGCCACGCGACGGGAGCCGCCGTGGACGAGAGACGCTCCGTGGAGCAGGACCCACCGGCCCGAGCGCGAGAGCACGCGCGCCACCGCGATCTCGCCCGGTTCATCCGGGCACTGCGCGGTCCGGAGCGCCCGGCCGGCGACGGCGAGCACCGCCGACGGCAGCCTGCCGGCGTCCCAGTCGCCGTCGTGGAACTCCGACAGCCAGCGTTCGACCCCGGGCGTGGTCGACTCGACCTCCCAGTCATGTGACAGGACGAGCAGGCCGGGCGCGTCGGGTCCCTCGGGGTCCGTCGCCTCGCCGACGAGCAGCGCCCGGCGTGCGCCCTCGGCCAGGGAGGGCGCCACCGCCCGGATGAACTCGAACTCTTCGTCGTCGAAGAGCGGCTGGCCCGTCTCGCGATAGAGACCGAGCGCCCCCCACACGTCTCCGGCCGGCGTCCGCAGGCCGGCGATCAGCTCCTGGTCGCCGCCGTAGGCGATGTTCTGGTGCCAGCGCGAGCTGCTGGTCGGGTCGCCCCCCGTCGCCTCGTGCAGCGTCGACATCCCGCGCTCCGAGCGTGCCACATCCGCCAGCTTGTTGACGTCGTCCCCGTAGTACTCCTCCGCGAGCCATTCGCTCGGGATCTCCGGCATGCCCTCGTGGAAGTGGCTCGTGACCAGCAGCGAGGCCGGGTCGAGCGTGTACCAGCACGGCGTCCAGTAGTAGGGGACGGCGCTCGCGATCGCCTCGGTCGACTCCCGCCAGAAGGTCGCGAGGTCGAGGCCGCGGCCCGCCAGCCGGGCGATCCTGTCCTTCGCACGCAGCCTCGCGTACCCGCTCACGAGAGCACTCTACGGTCGGGCTGCGGCGCTGCAAATACCACCTTTCTGGAATGGGCGGACCTCGGGGCGCCCCGTAGCGTCACCCCCTTCCAACCGACGACGAAGGAGGAACCGATGCCCGAGAAGACGACGGACACGATGGTGCGGGTGCTCGGTCCGCAGGACGGGGAGATCCTGGGGGCGCCGAGCTTTCGCACCGACCGGTTCATGATCGACGGCGACGACACCGGCGGGAGGGTCGCGGTCGTCGAGCACACCCTGGCTCCAGGCGTCCTCGCCGGTCCCATGCACTTCCACACGCGCGAGGACGAGTACAGCTACGTGCTCGAGGGCCGACTGGCGGCGCAGCTGGGCGATGAGGAGGTCTTCGCCGCAACCGGTGACCTGGTCTTCAAGCCCCGCGGACAGTGGCACACCTTCTGGAACCCCGGCGACGTGCCGACGCGCATCCTCGAGATCATCACGCCTTCCGGCCTGGAGGATCTCTTCCGGGAGCTCGGGGCTCCCGGCGGCGAGTTCGATCCGGCGACGCTGCCGGCGCTCGCTGCCCGCTACGGCTGTGAGGTCGACTTCGAGCGGACGGCCCAGATCGTCGGGCAGCACGGCCTGACGTTCTAGGAGGCGCAGACGTGGTCACGGGGGCGCGGACGCCAGAGGAGCTCGAGATGCTGCTCGAGGACGCGTTCGTGCTCCGCGACCACGAGGCGCTGGCGCAGCTGTTCGAGGCCGGAGCCGTGCTCGTTGCCGGCGGCGGACTGGCGGAGGCGCGCGGCGAAGAGGAGATCGTGCGAGCCGCCACCCAGATGTGGGACCGCGCGCGGATGTACCTCCCCGATCCACAACGGGTCCTCCAGGTCCGCGACACCGCCCTCGTCCTGGGAGGACACGCCGTCAACGTGGTGCACCGCGGCCACGACGGCTCATGGCGCTACGCGGTGTCGTTCCTGGATGTGTATGAGTCAAAGGAGAATGGCCATGGCGTTTGGACGAATCGTCTTCTATCCCGGAGGGACGGAGGCTCAGTACCAGGCAGTCATCGATGAGATCGGCCCTGCTTTCTCCGATGTTCCAGAGCGGATCTTCCACACCGCGGGTGCCTCAGACGGCGGCTGGCTGATGGTCATCATCTGGACGTCGAAGGAAGCGTTCCAGCGTTGGGCACAGGAGCACATCGTGCCGGCACACCAACGTGCCGGGGAGCGCGGGTGGCAGTCGCAGCCGGAGACGACGGACTTCGAGACGCTCCACGTGCTCACGTAGTTCCGGGCAGCGCGCGGCGCAGGGCGTCGGCGGCGGTCCGGCAGTCCCGGGTGCTCACGTCGTGGTGGGTGACCAGGCGCAGGGTGCGGGGGTCCATGGCGGCCGCCAGCACACCCGACTCCCGCAGCCGACCGACCACGGCGGCGGCGTCGACGTCCTCGATGTAGACGATGTTCGTCGCGACCCGGGCCGGGTCGATCCCGTCGGGGTGCACGTCGGCGGCGGCGTCGGCCAGCAGCCGGGCGTTCGCGTGGTCGTCGGCGAGGCGGTCCACCATCTGCTCGAGCGCCACGAGCCCCGCGGCCGCGAGGACCCCGGCCTGGCGCATCGCGCCGCCGAAGCGTCGCCGCCAGACGACCGCCTCGGCGATCGCGGCGGCGTCGCCGACCATGAGCGACCCGACCGGCGCCCCGAGCGCCTTGGACACACAGAACATCAGGCCGTCCACCAGCCGGCCGTACTCGGCCGGGTCGGTGCCGGACGCGACGGCGGCGTTGAACACCCGCGCGCCGTCCATGTAGAGCGGGACGCCGGCCGCCGCGGTGACCGCCCGGATCGCCGCCAGGTCCTCGACGGCGTGGTAGGTGCCGCCCCGCCGGTTGTGCGTCTGCTCGACGCAGACCAGGGACGTCGGGGTCAGGGGGAAATGGTCGGGACGCAGCGCGGCGGCGACCTGCCCGGCGGTGAGGAGCCCGTCGGCCGCGGGCACGGTGCGGAACTGCACGCCGCCGAAGAGCGCGCCGGCGCCGCCCTCGTAGTTGACGATGTGCGCGTCGCCCTCGACGACGACCTCGGTGGCGGGTCGGGCGAGCACCCGCAGCCAGATCTGGTTGCACATGATGCCCGACGGGCAGAACAGCGCCGCCTCGCGCCCGAAGCGGGCCGCGGCGGCCTCCTGCAGCCGCACGACGGTCGGGTCCTCGCCGAAGACGTCGTCGCCGACCTCGGCGTCGGCCATGGCGGCGCGCATCGCCGCGGTCGGCCGGGTGACGGTGTCGCTGCGCAGGTCGATCGTCATCCGAAGAAGACCTCGGCGACCTCGTACATCGCCGCCGGGACGGTCTTCAACTCGCCGGTGGCCCTGGCCAGCGGCACGGCGGCGACGGCGTTGCCGCGCATGCCGACCATCCTCCCCCACTCCCCGCGCTGCGCGCAGTCGGTCGCCGCGACGCCCAGCGTGCTGCCGAGGACGCGGTCGAAGGCGTTCGGCGTCCCGCCGCGCTGGACGTGGCCGAGGATCGTGACGCGCGTCGGGAAGCCGGTGCGCTCCTCGATCAGGGGGCCGAGGAACGCCGCGATGCCGCCGAGGCGCGGCCGGCCGAACTCGTCGAGGTCGTACTCCGGCAGGTCGAGCGTCCCCGCCGCCGGCACCGCCCCCTCGGCGATGACGACGATCGAAAACGTCCGACCGGTGCCGTGGCGCCGACGCAGGTGACGGCAGACGCGGTCGAGGTCGAACGGGTGCTCGGGGACGAGGATCGCGTCCGCGCCGCCGGCGATTCCTGCGTAGGTGGCGATCCAGCCGACGTGGCGGCCCATCACCTCCAGCAGCATGACGCGGTTGTGGCTCTCGGCCGTCGAGTGCAGCCGGTCCACGGCCTCGGTCGCGATGTCCAGCGCCGTGGAGAACCCGATCGTGAACTGGGTGCCGGACAGGTCGTTGTCGATCGTCTTCGGCACGCCCACGATCGGCACGCCGTGCTCCTCGGACAGCACCCGCGCCGCCGACAGGGTGCCTTCGCCGCCGATGACGACGAGACCGTCGAGGCGGTGGACCTCGAGCGCCTCCCGGACCCGCTCCACGCCGTCGGGCGCGGCGACCGGGTCGGTGCGGCTGGTCCCCAGCATCGTGCCACCGCGGTGCAGGATCCCGCGCGTCGAGGTCTGGGTGAGGGGCTCGGCGGCGTAGTCGAGCACGCCCCGCCAGCCGTTGCGGAACCCTAACACGCCCATGCTGTAGGACTCGGCGCGCCGCACCACGGCCCGGATCACGGCGTTGAGGCCCGGGCAGTCCCCGCCGCCGGTGAGCACGCCGATCCTCGCCGTCACTCGCGTTCCTTCCCCTGGAGCGGTCGGCGGCATCCTACGGGGACGGCGCCGGCGACCTCCTCCCGCCGGCACGACGGTCAGGGCGAACGCCAGCGCGACGTCGGTGGCGCCCGGGGCGAACAGCACCCGAAGCGCTTCAGTGCGGGCCGCAGGCGTCTGGACGCGTCACCTCCCACCAACGTCGTCTCCCAGGAGCGGAAAGGGTGGCCGGACCGACTCCGGCGTCACGGCCTGGCTCGCCGCGGTCCGCGGCAACCAGCTCCACCTCAGCGTTCTCGTCCGCGGCAAGATCCGTCAGGGTGTGGAGCGCCTGCAGCGGCGCGATCCCGCGCAGGCCAAGGCGTTCGCTTCGTGGCTGGGACACCTTCGAGCAGCCCTCCGCAGACCGCGTGGTCCCGATCACGGCGGACATCGCCCGACGGCCGGGGACGACTCGACGTGCCCGATCCACTCCCCGCGGTCGACGGCCTGATGGCCGCCGCGGCACGGGAGAGAGCCAAGGGTATTTGCCGGTCCGGATATCCAGTCAGCCAGGGGTGTCCTCTGGCCCCAGTAGCTCGCCGACGTCGATGGTGACTTCTTCGAAGGTCAGGACCGCCTCGGCGGGGTGGGCCACGATCGAGGTGTAGGTGTCCCCAGCCGGGGCGGTGTGCTCGACCAGCCGGCGGTTCTTCAGGTCGACCACCCAGTAGCGCGGGATGCCCGAGGCGGCGTACAGGCGCGCCTTGACCACCAGGTCCGTACGGTGCGTCGACAGCGTGACCTCGATGGCCAGGTACGCCGCGTGCGGGTGGTCGCCGGTGAGCGGGCCGAAGTCGGTGACCGACACGTTGGGCTCGGGCTCGGAGTGCGACGACGCCGCGAACGGCAGCTGGGGGCGGACCGCGAACCGGTCGGGCAACCCCTTCTGCAACCAGCGATCGAGCAGCAGGATGGCCCGCGCGTGGCGGTCCGACATCGGTGGCATCTCGACCAGGACTCCCTCGAGCAGCTCGACCCGTTCGCCGTCGAAGTGACCCTGTTCCACGAGCAAGTCGTACTCCGCCCGCGACAGCGGTCGGACCCTGACGGCGGGATCGAAGGTGGTGGCGACGTGCATGGGAGAGACCATACGGACAGCGTGCGCCACACTGACCTGGTTGTCCACACCCCCGAGACGCCCGTCCCACCGGGCCGGACGAAGCGGCTGACCGCTGCGAGAAGCGCGGCACGACGTGAAGTCGGCTAGCTGCAGCTGTCGGCGGTCGGGTTCACGACCATGCTCGCCGGGGCCTCGGCGGCGTCGTAGACGGAGACCGACTCCTGCCGGAAGAAGAACGGCGTCACGTGGATGCGCAGGTCGCGCACGGGGTCGTCCGCGCGCGCAGCCCGGCCACGTCGTCGGGCCACTGACGGCGAAGCGGGCGGGGGACACGGCGTTGCCGGTCGGCTCGAGGTCGTTCCCGTCAAGCGGCCACCAAGCTGCTGCTGTTCGCGCGGCGTTCGAGGATCGACTCTTGCCGTCACGTCGCGGCGCGGAGACGTCGAGCTCGTCGACCTCGAGCGGCTGTACCACGGAACCTGACCTCCCGTCGAGGCCAGCCGGCAGTCGGTGAAGACCACCCTGCAGGTTTCCTTCACGCGCGCAGACCTCCCCGGCGCCCCACCCCCGGTGGGGTAGGATAGATCCATGACCGAGTACGAAGCCGGAGTGAGCAACCGCCTGAAGACCGCCCGCGGCCACCTGGGCGGCGTCATCCAGATGGTCGACGATGGGGCGTACTGCCCCGACGTCATGAAGCAGCTCTCGGCCGTGCAGGGGCTGCTCGAAGGCACCAGCCGCATGGTCCTGCGCCGCCATCTCCAGACCTGCGTCGCCCGCGCCATGCGCGAGGGCCGCACCGAGGCCATCGTCGACGAGCTCATGGAGACCCTGAAGTTCGACAAGTCCGTTCTCCGACCACCAGCGCCCCAGGAGGCGATCACGTGACGACCGAGACCATCTCCGTTCCCGAGATCCACTGCGACCATTGCAAGACCTCGATCGAGGGCGCCCTCAACCCCCTGGAGGGGGTCGCCCAGGCCACCGTCGACATCCCGTCGCGGCACGTCACCGTGATGTACGAATCCGACCTCGTCAGCCACGAGCAGCTCGTGCGGGCGATCGAGGACCAGGGCTACGACGTCCCGGCCTGACCGCCGGCAAGGAGGGCTCGCACCGTGAGCGACACCGCCACCGAGCAGGACGAGGTCCTCGACTTCGACGTCGAGGGCATGACCTGCGGCTCGTGCGCCGCGCGCGTCCAGCGCGTGCTCGGCAAGCAGGAGGGCGTCGCGCACGCCGAGGTCAACTTCGCGACCGGCCGTGCGCGGGTGGCCCTCGGCGCCCCCGTCGAGGTCGACGCGCTCGAGGCCGCGGTCGACCGGATCGGCTACGGGCTGAAGCCGGTCAGCACGGCGCCGGCGCCGGACGGCGAGGGCCCCGAGGACCGCGCCCGCCAGGCGTGGCTCCGGCGCGTGCTCATCTCCTGGCCGCTCGCGATGGTCGTCGTCGCGCTGTCGATGCTCGGCGGCGAGACGGTGATGACGGACCCGCGGGCGCGCTGGGCGATGTTCGCGCTGACCACGCCCGTCCAGTTCGGCGTCGGCTGGCCGTTCCTGCGCGAGGCCGCACGCCGCGCGCGCCGGCGGACCGCGAACATGGACACCCTCATCGCCCTGGGCACGCTCGCGGCGTACGGCTTCTCGACGTTCCAGCTCCTGACCGGCGGGCACGAGCTCTACTTCGAGTCCGCCGCGGTGATCATCGCCTTCCTCGTCCTCGGCCGGTACTTCGAGGCCAGGGCCAAGGGCAACGCCGGCCAGGCGATCCGGGCGCTGCTCGAGCTCGGCGCGAAGGACGCCCGCGTCCTGCGGGGCGGGGTCGAAGAGTCCGGGGCCGAGGACCTGCGGGGTGAGGGGCGCGCCAGCACCCCGGAGGGCGGGGATGTGCGGGGTGAGGAACGCGGTGGAGACCTCGTCGAGGTGATGGTCCCGGTCGGAGAGGTCGTCGTCGGCGACCTCCTGCGGGTGCGTCCCGGCGAGAAGATCCCCACAGACGGCGAGGTCGTCGACGGTGCGAGCGCCGTCGACGAGTCGCTGCTCACCGGCGAGTCCCTGCCGGTCGAGAAGGCGCCGGGCGACCGCGTGACCGGGGCGACCGTCAACACCTCCGGGGTGCTGACGGTCCGTGCGACCGCCGTCGGCGGCGAGACCGCGCTCGCGTCGATCGTGCGCCTCGTGGAGGACGCGCAGGCATCGAAGGGGGACGTCCAACGGCTCGCCGACCGCGTTTCGGCGGTGTTCGTGCCGCTCGTTATCGCGCTCGCCGCGGCCACTTTCGGCGCCTGGTCGCTGATCGCCGGAAGCCCCACGCGCGGCCTCGTCGCCGCCGTCACCGTCCTGATCATCGCCTGCCCGTGCGCGCTCGGGCTCGCGACCCCGACGGCGATCATGGTGGGCACGGGCCGGGGGGCCGCTCTCGGTGTCCTCATCAAGAGCGTCGAGGTGCTCGAGCGCACGCGCACGATCACGACCGTCGTCTTCGACAAGACCGGCACCCTCACCGAGGGCCGGATGCGCCTGACCGACGTCGTCGCCGGCGATGCCGATGAGCTCCTGCGGCTCGCCGGCGCGGTGGAGGCCGACAGCGAGCACCCGATCGGCCAGGCGGTCGCCCGGGCCGCCCGCGACCGGGGCATCGCGCTGCCCGCGGCGACCGCCTTCTCCGCGCTCGCCGGTCACGGCGTGCGCGGCGACGCCGACGGCCGCACCGTGTGGGTGGGGCGCCGCAAGCTCATGGCCGAGGCCGGCCTCGTGCTGCCCGAGGAGTTCGACGACCGGGCCGGCCGGCTGGAGGCCGAGGGCAACACGGCGGTGTTCGCCGGCTGGGAGGGCGAGGTCCGCGGTGTCCTCGCGGTCGCGGACACGCTGAAGGACGGCGCCCGCGCGATCGTCGAGCGCCTGCACGCGATGGACCTCGACGTGGCCATGATCACCGGCGACAACGCCCGCACCGCTGACGCCATCGCCGCAGCGGTGGGCATCGACCGCGTCCTGTCCGAGGTGCTGCCGTCGGAGAAGGCCGGCGAGGTCGCGGCGCTGCGGGCCAGGGGCGAGGTCGTCGCGATGGTCGGCGACGGCGTGAACGACGCGCCGGCGCTGGTGCAGGCCGACCTCGGCATCGCGATCGGGACGGGCGCAGACGTCGCGATCGAGTCGAGCGACCTCACCCTCCTGCGCGGCGACGTCGAGGGCGTCGCGACCGCGATCGAGCTGTCACGCCGCACCTACCGCACGATCC
>JACCXR010000082.1 GCA_013696915.1 Euzebyaceae bacterium | reverse complement strand
TCGGTGGGCCGGCGCAGCTCGGCGACGGGCGGGGCGGTCCGGCGGCGGGCCAGGCGGGTCCCGTGGGTGTGGAGCAGGCGGTGGAGCCCGCGCGGGTAGCCCCACCGGACGGCGGCGATCCACCAGCGGTCCGGGCGGCGCCACACCCGGGCCCGGTGCCGCCGACGGCCTTCGTTGGCGATCAGGCCCGCCAAGACCTTGTCCGGGGTGATGGGCAGATCCCGGACGCGGACGCCGACCGCGTGCGCCACCGCGTTCGCGACCGCGGCGGCGGTGGGGATGAGGCAGATCTCGCCGATGCCCTTCGCCCCGTACGGGCCGTTGGGGTCGGCGTGCTCGACGAG
The DNA here is from genome assembly GCA_013696915.1 of Euzebyaceae bacterium. Classification (GTDB taxonomy): domain Bacteria; phylum Actinomycetota; class Nitriliruptoria; order Euzebyales; family Egibacteraceae; genus JACCXR01. The sequence continues at coordinate 18,692 of JACCXR010000082.1, read as the reverse complement.
GATCGGGCGGATCGGCGGGACGTCGGCCGCGCGCGGCAGCGCGTAGTCGAGGTAGGCAGGGTTGGCGTGCCGGCCCTCGGCGTAGACCATCTCCTCGCCGAGGGCGGCCCCGAGGCCCATCGTGACCCCGCCGATGATCTGGCTCTCGACGGAGATGGGGTTCAGGGCGATCCCGGAGTCGTGGGCGGCGACGACGTCGAGGACGCGGACCTTGCCCGTTGCCCGGTCGACCTCGACCTCGACCGCCTGCGCGGCGAAGGAGTAGGTGGCGGACAGGTTCGCGATGCCACTGACCGGGTCGAACGGGTCGGCGTCGGTGGTGACGAACGCCTCCTCGACGCGCAGTTCACCGTCGACCTGCCGGTCGGACAGCCCGACGAGGTCGCCGATGGCCACCCGCCTGCCGTCCACGACGGCGGCGCCGCCGGCGAGTTCGACGTCCTCCGGGCGGCAGTCGAACTTTCCGGCGGCCAGCTCCCGGAGCGCGTCCGCCGCGGCGCGCGCCGCCCTGCCGACGGCGTGCCCGCTCATGTACGTCCCGCGCGAGGACCACGCGCCGAGGTCGGTCGGGGTCTCGGCGGTCTCCATCATGACGGTGTCGACCGCGTCCACCCCGACGCCGAGCTCGGTCGCGGCCACCTGGGCCAGCATGGTCCGCTGCCAGGTGCCCGCGTCGGCGCCGCCGAAGCGGACCCGGACGCGACCGTCGAGGCCCACGTCGACGCCGGCCTCGGACCGCTCGGCGCCCTCGTACACCCGCGCGCCGCTCACATGCACGGCGACGGCGACGCCCACGCCGCGCCCGCTCCCGCCGCGGGCGCGCTTCGCGTCCCAGTCGATCGCCTCGCGGACGCGCTCCAGGCACTCCACCAGCGCGGAGGAGACGATCCGCCACCCCGCGAGGGTGGTGTCCCCGGCACGGTTGGCGTTGCGGATGCGCAGGTCGATCGGGTCGATGCCGAGGCCGTCGGCGAGCTCGTCGACCTGGGACTCCAGCGCGAAGATGACCTGCGGGCCGCCGTAGCCGCGGAACTGGCCGCCGGGGTGGTGGTTCGTGTAGACGAGCTGCGCGTCGATGCCGACGCCGTCGAGCCGGTACTGCGAGCCGAGCAGCATGGCCCCGTAGCCCATGACCGACGGTCCGGAGTGGTTGTAGGCGCCGTTGTCGACGCGGATGCGGGCGGTGCGGTGCAGTAGCCGCCCCTCGGCGTCGGCGGACGACTCCAGGTCGATGTCGAACGCGTGCCGGCACTTCGTCGTCGAGAACTCCTCGTCGCGGTCGAGCACGCCCTTCACCGGGCGCCGGGCGCGCATGGCGAGGGCCGCCGTGAGCACCTCGTGGTCGGAGATCTTCGACTTCGCGCCGAACCCGCCGCCGACGCCGATCTCGTGGACTTCGACGTCGCCCATCGACAGGTCGAGGACGTGGGCCATCTCCTTGCGGATGAAGTAGGGGGCCTGGGTCGACGTCCACACCTCGAGCTTCCCGCGGCCGGCGTCCCAGCGCGCCACCGTGCTGCCGGGCTCCATGCAGGCGTGCGCCTGCCGGCCGAACCGGAACCGGGCCCGCTTCGTGACGGCGACGGCCCCGTCGACCGGCGGGACGCCGTACTGCCGCTTGAACTGGAACGCCACGTTGCCGGGCCGGTCCTCGTGGACCAGCGGCGCGCCCTCGGCGAGCGCGTCGTCCACAGACAGGACACCGGGGAGCGGCTCGTAGTCGACGCGGATGAGCCGGAGCGCCGCCTCGGCCTGCTCGCGGGTCTCCGCGGCGACGGCGGCGACCTCCTCCCCGACGAACCGGACGACGCCCCGCGCGGCGACGCGGCGGTCGGACAGCGGCCCGCCGTGGTGGACGTAGCGCCGGTCCGGCAGGTCGGCCGCCGTGACGACCGCCGCCACGCCAGGGGCCCGCGCCGCAGCCGACACGTCCAGGCGGGTGACGCGGGCGTGCGGATGCGGGCTGCGCAGGAAGCGGGCGTGGAGCATGCCCTCGAGTCGCACGTCGGCGGAGAAGGCGATGTCCCCGGCGGTCCGCCGGGCCCAGTCGACGTGGCGGATCCGCTCGCCGACCGCCATCAGGCCCGCGCCTCCTCGGCGCGGCGCAGCGCGCCGATGATCCCGACGTAGCCCGTGCAGCGGCAGATGTTGCCCGACATCGCGCGCCGCAGGGCCTCCTCGCCGGGCGGCAGCCCCTCCCGCAGGAGGCCGACGCCGCGCACGATCTGGCCGGGGGTGCAGAACCCGCACTGGAAGCCGCCGAGGTCGGCGAAGGCGGCGCGCAGTTGGAGCGCCTCGTCGGCCACCCCCTCGACCGTCTCGACGGCACCGCGGGTGCGGGCGGTGAGCACCAGGCAGGACACCACCGGCCGACCGTCGATCAGCACGGTACACGCTCCGCACTCCCCCCGGCCGCAGGCCTCCTTGGTGCCGGTCAGCCCGAGCCGGTCCCGCAGCGTGTCGAGGAGCCGCTCGCCCGGGTCCACGTCGAGGGGATGGGCCGATCCGTTGACCTGGATCTCGATCAGCATCTGTGCTCCATGGCCGCAGGCCGCCGGGCTCGCGCAGCATGCCCCGTCTTCGTGACCGTCGTCAAGATCCTGCCATGCTGCCCGGCGGCCCCACCCGGCGTCTGTCGGCTGGGTTACGGTGCTCGTAACCCACTCGACGCACCCCGGGTGGGGGGCAGCATCCCGCGGCCACCGAGGTCACGAGAATCGCCTCCGCAGGCTGCGGCGATTCACGGCTCAGGTCCGCAGCAGGCGGCGGTGGCGGGCGAGGGCCGAGACGACCGCCTCGATGTCGTCCGCCGAGTTGTAGCAGTGGGCCGAGACCCGCAGGTTCCCGTCGCGGGACGACGTGACGATCCCGTCCGCGGCCAGGGCGGCGACGAGGGCGTGCTCGTCGGCCGCGGCGATCGCGACCAGCGGCCCGCGTCGCGACTCCTCCCGGGGGGTGACGACACGGCCGCCGAGCTCGGTGACCCCCTCGATCAACGCCGTGTTCAGCGCCTGCACATGGCGGTGCGTGTCGGCGACGCCGATGGCGCGCATCAGCTCCACGCCGGCCACCCCCGCGTAGAGGCTGGGCACCGGCGGGGTGCCCGACTGGAACCGGCGGGCGGTCGGCGAGGGCGAGTAGTCGTGGATGTCCATGTCGAAGATCGACTCGTCCGCGAACCACCCGGTCGCGGTCGGCGCGATCGTCTCGAGGAGGTCGGCGCGGCAGTAGAGGAAGCCGAGGCCCGCCGATCCGAGCAGGTACTTCAGCGCTCCGCCGACGAGCACGTCGACGTCGAGCGCGCGGACGTCGATCGGCAGCGCGCCGACCGCCTGGTAGGCGTCGAGCACGACCAGCGCGCCGCGCTCGTGGGCCAGTTTGACGACCCCGTCGACGTCGATGCGGCTGCCGTTGCGGTAGCAGACCTGCGTCACCGACACGATCTTCGTGCGCTCGTCGATGGCGGCGTCGAAGTGCTCCATTGGGATGGTGGCCGCGCCGTCGTCGGCAACGTGGACGACCTCGGCGCCCCTGGCCTCCTGTGCGTGCCAGATCTGCCCGACGGCGGGGAACTCGAAGTCGCTCAGGACGACCTTTGGCCGGTCGGCGCCGAAACGCAGCCCGCTGGCGAACGCGCTGAGGCCGGCAGACACCGACGTCGTGACCGCGATCTCGTCCGGCTCGGCGCCCAGCAGGCCGGCGAAGGCCGATCGCGCGGCCTCCGTGCGCCCGACCCAGTACTCCCACGGGGCGCCGTGGGTGTCCCAGTCGTCGAGGTAGGCGTCGTAGGCCGCCCGCACGGCGTCGGAGAGCGCGCCCTGCGAGCAGCTGTTGATGTAGATCTGCCGCTCGAAGATCGGGAAGCGGTGCCTGATCCGGTCCGGCAGCGGCTCCGACGGGTCGGGCGGGAGGGGGGCGTCAGCGTCCAAGGTAGGCCTTCCTGAGGTCGTCGTTCTCGCGCAGGGCGTCCGCACGGTCGGTTAGCGCGATCCGTCCCGTCTGCAGCACGTAGCCACGGTCGGCGACCGACAGCGCCATGTTCGCGTTCTGCTCGACGACCAGAACCGCAACGCCGGCCTCGTGGACCGCCTGGATGATCTCGAAGCTGCGCTCGACGAGGATCGGCGCCAGGCCCATCGACGGCTCGTCCATCAGCAGCAGCCGCGGTTCGGACATGAGGGCCCGGCCGACCGCCACCATCTGCTGCTCACCGCCGGACATCGTGCCGGCGAGCTGGGAACGGCGGTCGGCGAGCAGCGGGAACAGGTCGTAGACCCGCTCGAACGCCGCACGCAGGTCGCCCGAGCGCCGGTAGGCGCCCATCTCGAGGTTCTCCGTCACCGTCATCGGTGAGAACAGCCGGCGGTTCTCCGGCACGATCGCCATCCCGCGCTCGATCCGCCGGCTGGTCGACGCCCGCGTGACGTCCTCGCCGTCGAAGACGACGGAACCGCTGCGGGGCGCCACCAGGCCCAGGATCGTCTTCAGGGTCGTCGACTTCCCGGACGCGTTGCCGCCGAGCAGGCAGACGAGCTCCCCCTCGGCGACGTCCAGGGACACGCCCTGGAGGATGTGGATCTGGCCGTAGTAGGTGTTGACGTCCTTCAGCGCCAGGAGCACGCGGTCACTTCCTCTCCGCGGTGCGCAGGCCGAGGTAGGCCTCGACGACCCGGGTGTCGGCGGCGACCTCGTCGAAGGACCCCTCGGCGATCTTGACCCCGTGGTCGAGGGCGACGACCCGGTCGGAGATGCCCTCGACGACGTGCATGTCGTGCTCGATGACGGCGATCGTGTGCCCCACCTCGTCCCGCAGCCGGGCGATCAGCTCGGTGATCTCGTGGGTCTCCGCGGGGTTCATGCCGGCGGCGGGCTCGTCGAGCAGCAGGACCCGCGGGCGGGTCGCCATCGCCCTGGCGATCTCCAGCCGCCGGCGGTTGGCGTAGGAGAGGCTGTAGGCCGGCTGGTCCCAGCGGTAGCCCTGGAGGCGGGTGCCGAAGAAGGCGAGGTGCTCGGCGGCCTGCGCCCTGACGGCCGCCTCCTCCCGCCTCGCCGCGGGGGTCCGCAGGACCGACTGCCACATGCGCGCGCCGGTGTGCGCGTAGGTGGCGGCCATGACGTTTTCGAGGACGGTCATGTTGAGGAAGAGCCGGATGCTCTGGAAGGTGCGCGAGATGCCGGCCTGGGCGATCTCGTGCGCCGGCCGGCCGGCCAGGTCCTGCCCGTCGAGGCGAATCGCGCCCGCGTCGGGGGCGACCACGCCGGTGACGAGGTTGAACAGCGTCGTCTTCCCCGCCCCGTTGGGGCCGATGACGCTGAGGATCTCCCGGTCGTCGACGTGCAGGTCGAGGTCGCGGATGACCGCGAGGCCGCCGAAGCTCTTGCTGACGCCCGCGAGCTCCAGCACCCGGGGCCTTCGACCGTCCGCCGCTTCACCCCGCGCCGTCACGGGTCCTCGACGCGCGCGACCCGCAGGGAATACACGGCCGCGCCCGTCGTGACGTCGACCAGGTCACCGGCACGGGCGCCGACGAGTGCGCGGGCGACGGGACTCTCCGCCTTGAGCACGCGCGTCCCACCCGGGGGAAGAGGGCCCTGGCCGATGCGGTACACCTGGACGGCGTCGGACTCTTCGGAGTCCTCGACCTCGACGAGGCTGCCGACGCGCGCGACGCCGGGTGCTGGGTCCGCTGGTGGGTCCGCCACGCGGTGGCGTTCCCGGTTGCCGGCAGGGCGGAAGGCGGGCGTGCAGTCGGTGCAGTCGACGGTCTCCGCTGTCGTGTCGAGGACCCACGCCAGCGCCTCGTCGCGGCGCTCGAAGCACCACTTGCCCGGGGCCGCGGTGTAGCGCCACTCACCGGCCGGAACGTCGCGCGGTCCGAACCAAGCGATGTGCTCGCAGGCCGCCATGTGCACCATGAACAACCCGGCCTTCCGGTGCTTGAAGACCAGGCCGGAGGGATGACGGGCCACCCAGGACTCGTAACCGTCGTCGTCGTGCACGAAGTGCGTCATCACGGCCTACAGCATCTCCACGCGCGGGGTGCCGAGCAGCCCCTGTGGGCGGGCGGTCATCATGACGACGAGGATGGCCCCCAGGACGAGCTGGCGGGTGACGCTCGGCTCGGCGACGAGCCGGGTCTCCCAGACGAACGCGGCCAGGTAGAGGACGGTGGGCAGGGCCCACGTCCGGGCGGGGCCGCGGAGCCGCGTGACCGCGAGGACCGCCGGCACCAGCAGGACGAACGCGACGTTGCCGACCGTCGTTGCGTTCGGCGGCGTGGCGACCCAGGCGCCGAGAGCCCTCGCCACCAGCCCGCCGGGCGCGACCGCGGCGGCATCCGGCCAAGCCGCCGCCGTCGCGAACCGCACGACGAACCCGAGGACGACCGTGCCGGCGAGGACGGCCGCGAGCCGCGACCACGGCCGCAGCAGCGCGACGAGCCCGCCGAGGACGACCCCGTAGAAGATTAGGCGGGCGTAGTCGGGCGTGCGCAGGACCTCGGGGAAGACGGCGATCACGGCCGCCCCGATCGCGACGCCCGGCAGGCTGCCGGCGCCACCGAGGATGACGGCCGCGTAGATCATGATCAGCAGCAGCGTCTCGAAGTTCTGCGGGAAGACCCCGACCTGGACCGCGGCGAAGACCGCGCCGGCGAAGCCGGCGACGGCGCCGCCGACCGCGAACGCGAGCAGCTTCAGCCGGTTGACGGGAAGACCCATCTGCTCGGCCGCCAGCGGGTCCTCCCGCAGGGCACGCCAGGCGCGCCCGGTGCGGGACGCGGTGAGCCGGTGGAGTCCGACGGCGAGGGCGACGAAGGCGACGAGCAGCAGGTAGAAGTAGTCGGTGACCGAGGAGAACGTCACCCCGACCAGGCGGATCGGGTCGATCCCGACGATGCCGTTCGGCCCGCCGGTCACGTTGACGGGGCCGTCGGCCCACGGCAGGCTCAGCCGGTCGAGGTGGATAGCGAGCTGCACGAAGACCTGGCCGAAGAACAGCGTGACGATCGCGAGGTAGTCGCCGAGCAGGCGGCGCGACGGCAGGCCGAGGACGTAGCCGAGCCCGGCTGTCAGCGCCACGACGACGATCAGCGTGAGCTCCGCCGGCAGGTGCACGCCGATCTGGTCCGAGGACAGCAGCGCGTAGGTGTAGGCGCCGAAGCCGTAGAAGGCGATGTACCCGAGGTCGAGCAGCCCCGCGTACCCGACGACGACGTTGAGGCCCAGCGCGAGCAGCCCGAACAGGAACGCGTTCACGCCCACCCGGACGACGTAGCTCGAGTCGGTCGCGACGGGCAGGAGGGCGACCAGCAGCATGGCGGCGGCGAACCGCCAGCCGAGCGGGATGCCGTCCCACGTCCGGCGGACCGGCGCGGTGAGGCCGCGGTAGGCCTCGGTGCGCTCCCCGACCTGGGCGACCCACTCGTCGGTGCCGATCTTCGTCACGATCAGACCTTCTGGAGCGCCGGTGTGCCGAAGAGCCCCGAGGGCCGGACGAGCATGACGCCGATGAGGATCGTGAACACGACGAGCTCGGAGAACCGCGACGACAGGTAGGCGGCAGCGTACGCCTCGGCGAGACCGATCAAGAGGCCGCCGACCATGGCGCCGGGAATGTTCCCGATGCCGCCGACGACCGCGGCCGTAAAGCCCTTGAGGCCGGCGAGGAAGCCCATGAAGTGGAAGACCCGGCTGAAGACGAGTCCGATCATGACGCCGGCGGCGCCCGCGAGGACCGAGCCGATGAAGAAGGTCGCGGCGATGACGCGGTCGGTGTCGATCCCCATCATCGCCGCCGCCTCGCGGTCGTAGGCGGTCGCCCGCATCGCCTTGCCGAGCCGGGTCCGGCTCACGAGGAGCGTGAGCGCCACCATCAGCACGACCGCCGTGACGATGACGAGGATCCGCACGAGCGAGATCCGCAGCGGCCCCACCTCGACCCCGACCGAGAAGGGGATGAGCTCGGGGGTGTCGTAGTTGCGGATGCGCGCCGTGAACAGCAGCAGCGCGGCCGCCTGGAGGAAGAAGGACACCCCCACCGCGCTGATCAGGGGCGCGATCCGCGGGGCGTCGCGCAGCGGCCGGTAGGCGAACCGCTCGATCGCGACGCCCAGCAGGCCCGAGCCGATCATCGCGGCGAGGAACATCAGCGGGACCAGGACGGCCGCCGGAAGCACGGGGTCCGCCGCTCCCCCGGCCATCGTGAGGACGCCGTAGCCGATGAACGCGCCGACCATGTAGACCTCGCCGTGGGCGAAGTTGAGCAGCTTCAGGATGCCGTACACCATCGAGTAGCCGAGGGCGATGAGCGCGTAGACGCTGCCGAGCGTCAGGCCGTTCACCAGTTGCTGGACGAAGAACTCCACGAGGCGACGCGTCCTGTCCGGCGCGGGCGCCGGCTATTCCACCAGCACGTACTCGCCGCCTTCGATCCTGAAGATGTAGAACTGCGCGCCCTCGACGTCGCCGTTGGCGTCGAACGTCAAGGGCGCGCCGAGGATGGAGTCGGTGATGGTGACGTCGCCGACCTGCTCGAGGACCGCCTCACGGGAGACGTCGCCCGCCTCGCACGCGGCCAGGACGGCGGTGAGCGCGACCTGGGTCGCGGCGTACGTCGGCGGGCCGAAGGTCCCGAACTCGCCGTACTGCTCGGTGTAGGCCTCGACGAGCTCCGCCTGCTCCGGCAGCGCCGTGATGTCGGGCGCGAACGACGAGACGTACGCCCCCTCCGCGCTGAAGTCGTCCGGCGAGAACAGCCCGTCCGACCCGAAGATCGTGGCGGTCTTGCCCTGCTCCTCCATCTGCTGGGAGAACAGCTGGGCGCTCGCCGCGAGCTGCCAGGGGAGGAAGACGATGTCGGTGTCGTCGCTGATGCGGGACACGAGCGCCGAGAAGTCCGTCTGGTCCTGCGGCACGGAGTCTCGCGTCACGGTCACGCCGGCCTCCTCGAGGAGGGGCTGGACGATGTCGGCGAGGCCGGTCGAGTAGGAGGTCTGGTCGTCGATGATGAAGACGTTCTGCGCGCCGAGCTCGTCGACCATGTAGGTCGCGTCGGTCGGGCCCTGGGCGTCGTCGTTCGGCACGACCCGGAAGAAGGTCGGGTAGTCACCGCCGGTCAGCGACGTGCGGGTGGCCGACATCCCGATGTAGGCGAGGTTGTCGGGCTCGAAGATCGGCCCGACGGCCTCCGCCTCCTGGCTGCCCGCAGGGCCGACGACCGCCAGGATGTCGCCATTCGACACGAACTGCTGGGCGACGGTGGTCGCCTGCGCCGGGTCGAGCTGGGTGTCGGCTTCGACGAGGGCGAAGTTGGTGCCGTTGTCGGCGTTGAACCGCTCGAGCGCGAAGCGGGCCCAGTTGAGCTGCTCCTGCCCGATGGACGCGGCGTCGCCGGTGAACGGGCCTGCGATGCCGACCAACAGGCCGTCACAGTCAGCCGGTGCGGCCTGCCCGTCGCCGGTGTCCTCGGCCTCGGTCGTCGGCCCGGTGGTGGTCTCCTCCGCCCCGGCCGTGGGCTCCGTGGGGGTCTCCGGGGTCTCCGCTGCCGTGGTCGCCGCGTCGGTGGTCGCAGTGGCCGCGCCGGTGTCGCCCGTCGTGGCGTCGTCCTCCCCGCCGCATCCGGCGGCGGCGAGTGCCAGCACCGCCAGGACCAGCACGAAGAAGCGGCCTCGCACGTTCCGTGGTGTCGTCATCACGATGGAACCCCTCTCGCGCCGTGGGTGGCCGGCCTTCCCCGCTGCATCCGTGCCCGTGGAACGACCCGATGGAATCATCCGCCCCATGGCATGTCAATAAGATGGTGGGAGTCAGCGATCTGCCACACTGCTCCCCGACGATGGACGCCGGGCGCGTTCGAGTGGAAGGGGCATCCGATTTGAGCACCCAGGAGATCACCACGTCCGTCACGCGGGAATGGGCCGCGGCCAATCCGCGCTCCCTGGCCGCGCACCGGCGGGCGCTGGCGGTCCTTCCTGACGGGGTCGCCCACGACGTGCGCCGCGCCGACCCCTTCCCGGTCGCGGTGGTCCGCGCGAGCGGTTCGAGGAAGGTCGACGCTGACGGCCACGAGCTCGTTTGCTACGTCATGGGGCACGGCTCGCTGCTGCTGGGGCACGGGCACCCGGAGGTCGTCGAGGCGATCGGGCGGCAGGCCGCAATCGCGCTTCATCCCGGTGCCAGTCACGCGCTCGAGGCGGAGTGGGCCGAGGCGGTCGTGCGGCTCGTGCCCTCGGCGGAGCGCGTCCGCTTCACGAGCAGCGGCACCGAGGCGACGCTGCTCGCCCTCCACGTCGCACGGGCTGCGACCGGGCGCACGCGGATCGTGAAGCTGCTCGGCCACTTCCACGGCTGGCACGACCACCTCGCGTTCGCCGCCGACCCGCCGTTCGACCGGGTGCCGCCGGGGGTGCCGCAGGAGCTGGGCGGGTTTCTCGACGTCGTCCCGCCGCGGCTCGACGCCCTCGAGCGCGCGCTGGCGGGCGGGGACGCGGCCGCGCTGATCCTCGAGCCCGCCGGGGGCCTGTCCGGGGCCGTGCCGATGCCCGACGGGTTCCTCGCAGGGGCGCGGGAGCTGACCCGCCGCCACGGGACGGTGCTCGTGTTCGACGAGGTCGTCACAGGGTTCCGGTGGGCACCCGGCGGCGTGCAGGAGCTCACCGGCGTGCTGCCCGACCTCACGACCCTCGGCAAGGTCCTGGCCGGCGGCATGACCGGTGGCGCGGTGGCCGGCAGCCATGACGTCATGGCCGTGCTGTCCACGGCCGGCGGGCGGGACAAGGTGCACCACACCGGCACGCACAACGCGCATCCGGTCGCCGCCGCCGCGGGGGTGGCGACGCTGCGGCTGCTCGCCGACGGGAAGGTCCAGCGCGCCGCGGCCGAGCGCGCCGAGCGGCTGCGGCAGGCGTTCGACGGGGTCCTCGGCCGCCGCGGCGTCCAAGGCTTCGCCTACGGGCCGAGCTCCCATTTCTGCATGCTGTTCGGCCACGACCGCCCGTCGGTGCCCGAGCCGGCGTTCGCCGACGTGATCGACACCGCCGTCCTGAAGCAGGGCATCGGCGGCCCTCTCTCCGCCGCCCTGCACTGCGGGATGATGCTCCGCGGCGTCCAGCTCTTCCACGCTCACGGCTTCCTCAGCGCCGCCCACACCGACGCCGACCTCGACCAGACCGTGGACGCCTTCGACACCACGATCGCCCGGCTCCAGGTTGAGCGGATCCTGTAGCTCGACCGCACGGCCCGCTCAGCCGTCCTTGGGTGGCGAGTCCCAGTCGTGGACGTCCCGGCCGGCCTCACGGGAGAGGATGTCGATGGCCGCGGTGGCGCCGGCGCCAGCCGAGATGATCGCCTGGCTGCGTTCCGGCCGGGCGACTCGCCCGACCGCGTAGAGCCGGTCGACGGTCGTGGCGTACTCGGTGTCGACGACCACGCCGCCCCCGTCGCGGCGTTCCGCGCCGAGCTCGTCGGCCAGCCGCTGCGACGGCTTGCCGCCGGCGAGCACGAGGTAGTCGGCGCGCTCGGTGCCGCCGTCCGCGGTCTCCACGCTGAAGCCCCCGTCGGTGACCGACGCCGCGACGGCCTCCGCCTCCCGCACCTGCGCCCCCGCATCCGCGACCTGTCTCCGGGCGACGACCTGGAAGTCGGTGCCACTCAGCCGGGTGATGCCGAGGTAGTTGTTCAGCAGGGCGTAGTGCATGGCCGTCTGGTCCTGGGCGTAGACGACCACGTCCTGCCCGTTCCTCGACAGGAACAGCGCGGCGGCCAGCCCCGCCGGACCGTCCCCGACCACGATGATCCTCGCCATGGGGGTCCCCGTCCCTCGGGCCGCCCGTCGGAGGGGCGGCGACGCTCGCTCAGGGCATCAGGGTTGCACGTCGGCGAGCACCTCGAACCAGCGCGTCTCCGGCGGCTGCGACTGCAGGCCCTCCAGCCGGTCGCGGGTCTGGGCGAACGCCGGGTCGTCGTGCCAGGCCTCCCAATGGGCGCGCGTCTCCCAGGTCCCGATGACGGCGCGCTGGTCCAGGCGGTCGAGGGGCATCAACAGCTGCCCGCCGAGCCATCCCGGCTGGCCCTTCGCGGCCTCCAGACGGTCGCGCATCGCGGCGTCCCACTCCGGCTCGTTGCCCTCCTGCAGGGTCACGACGGTCACGATCGTCATCACTGGCACCACCTCCGGGGCCGTTCTCCGAGTCCTGCCGTCCGCGAGTCCTACCAGACCGCGGCCGAGCTGCCCGATTTCGGCCTCTCTCGGTCGCCGGACGCCTGCACGCGCGCGCGGGTGGCCTGATCGGCGGGGAAGAACAGCTCGATCGAGAGGTCGGCGACCGTGAGGTCGACGGGGGTGCCGAAGGTTGCGACGGTGCTGAGGAACACCAGGTCGCCGCCGGGGGCGGCCAACCGCAGCGGCACGGCGACGCCGTCGTAGCGGTGGATGTGGGCAATGCCCGGGACGGCGGGCTGGTAGCCGCTGAGCTCGTCGAGCAGCGCCGCAAGCTGCGGGTCGCCGGTGCGGTCGACCTGGCCGCGCAGCCGGGTGAGCAGGTGCGCGCGCCACTCGCCGAGGTTGCGGATCCGGCGCGCGAGCCCGTCGGGGTGCAGGCTGGCGCGCAGGACGTTGATCGGCGGGGTCAGCAGCTCCGGCGCCACCCCGTCGGTCAGCAGGGCGACGCCGGCGTTCGCCGCCGCCAGGTTCCACCACCGGTCGACCACGACGGCGGGGTAGGGGTCGTGGCCGGCCAGCAGCCGGTCGATGGCCCGGCGCACGGCGTCCATGGCGGGGGCGTCCATCTCGCGCTCCGGGTACGTCGGTGCGTACCCGCCGGCGACGAGCAGGGCGTTGCGCTCCCGCAGCGGGACGTCGAGGTGCTCGGCCAGGTGCAGCAGCATGTCGCGGCTCGCCGACGACCTACCGGTCTCGAGGAAGCTGAGATGGCGGGTGGACACCTCCGCGCGCAGGGACAGCTCCAGCTGCGTCAGCCGGCGGCGCTGCCGCCAGGCGCGCAGGAGCTGTCCGGCGTGGGTCGCGATCTGGGCTTCGGACACGGGCGGACCGTAACGCGCGGGCAGATTCCCGGCCATGACCTCGCAGGTAATCGACAACCTGCGAGGGCGGCGCAACGGTGGCCCTCCGAGCACCTCACACGACCGATCGGAGCGCCGCCGTGATGGATCCCGCCACCGAGCCGCTGGAAGCGGCGATGCCGTTCGCCCGCGCGTGCGGCGTCCGTATCGAGCGCGCCGACCCCGGCGAGGTGATCGGACGGCTCACGTGGAGCGAGGAGCGCTGCACCGTCGGGGGCGTGCTGCACGGCGGCGCACTGATGACGCTGGCGGACAGCGTCGGTGCGGTGTGCGCCTTCCTCAACGTCCCCGCCGGCGCCACCACCAGCACGCTGGACTCCTCCACGGTGTTCCTGCGGCCCGTCCGCGGCGGGACCGTGACGGCCACCGGCCGTCCCCTGCGCGTCGGCCGGACCGTGGTCGTCGTGCGCACCGAGGTGCTCGACGACGACGGCCGCCTCGCCGCGCACGTCGTGCAGACGCAGGCCGTGCACCACATGGATCGCTCGTGAAGGCCCCCGGATCCGACCCACAGCAGATGAAAGGGCCCCCGATGACCATCGCTCGGATCTCCGCGCTGCTCCTGCGGCTGGACGCGGCCGCCAACGCCGTGCTCGCCGCCATCCTGCTCGCAGGCTCGGCGCCGCTGTCCCGCGCCGCCGGCGTCGACGACGGGTGGCCGCTGCTGGCCATCGGGGTCGTGCTCGCCCTCAACGGTGTGCTCTGCTGGCAGACCGCCAGGAGCGACCGGCTCTCATCCGGCGCGCTGCGGCGGCTCGCCGCGGGCGACCTGCTGTTCGTCGTGGCGGTCGCCGCCGTGGCGATCGCCGACCCCACCGGCGCCATGTCCTGGTTGCGCTGGACCCTGGTGGCTCTCGCCGACGTCGTCGCGGCGGTCGCGGCCGCCAAGCTCGTGTGCGCACGGCGCCTGCCCGCTGCGTCCGCGCCCGCGCTGCAGCGGTGAGCCGGGGGCCGCGAGCCGCGTCAGCAGCCGGGGCCGGACCGGTCCGGGATCGACGGATCCACGACCTCGACGTGCACGTGTGGCCAGCCGCGGGCGGAGAAGTCGTCGACCTGCGACCGGAACGGAAAGACGCGCGGGCCGTCGCCGAGGACGGTCCGGGAGGCGATCACCCGGTCCCCGGCGCGCACTCGCAGCCCCTGGAAGTGGAGCACCTTGACCTCCCAACCGGGCCGGGCGTCGGGCTCGATGACGACGGAGTCGTCCGGATACCGGCAGTACAGCTCGTAGGGGCCGGCCCGGACCACGCGGCCGGTGACGGGGGCGAGGACCGGCTGGTCGGGCGCCGCGACGACGTCGGCCGCCGTCCGGGAGCCGGTGCCCCGGCCGCGGCTGGGCAGCGTGATCGTCACCGTGGCGGTGTCGCGGGCGGTCATCTGCCGTGCGCCGTCGTGGCTCGATTCGTGGAACCCCACCATCTCGACGTCGCGCGACGGCAGGTGCAGCGCGACCTCGGCCGCCGTGGCGAAGACGGGGTCCGTCGTCGAGTAGGTGAACCCGACCTCGTCGTGCGCGACGCCGCCCCCGACCCCGGCCGCGGACACGACCAGGCGGGCGGGATAGGCGCGGCCCGGCGGCCGGGACGGGTCCCCCAAGGACGGTTCGCCCTGCAGGGTGCGGACCGTCAGCGTGACCGTGGGACCCGTCTCCTCGACCAGCGCCGGCAGCTCGAGGCCGCCGACGTCCACGTACACGCTCGACCTCAGCGGGTCGACCGGACGGTCGAACGTCACTGCGGCCGTCTCGAGCTCGGTGACGGTGGCCGAGGCTGAGGGGGCGGAGGCGAGGACCCGGGGAGCGTCCGGGCCGTCGACCGCGGCTCGCAGGGCTGCCGAGACCACGTGGTCGGTCACCGCGGCGTCCCCGCCGTAGACCGTCACCCGGCCGGGGCGGTGCGCCCGGATCGATTGCGCCGTGGCCGCCGACAGGACTCCCGGGTCGGTGAGCAGCAGCGGCTGGGCGAGCGACGCCGCGTGCAGCGTGCCGGGCAGTGCGTCGGGGAAGGCGGCGCCACCCGCCAGCGACAGGTCCCCGGGCCGTTCGTAGAAGGCGTCGAGGACCGCGACGGCGGTCGCGTACCGGTCGGGGCCGGCCACACGTTCGACCGCCGGGACGAGCCGGCCGAGACGCTGTTCGACGCGTTCGCCGACCACCGCGGGGCCGCCCACAATGGTCACGCGCGAGACGCGGCGCCCGGCAAGGGCGGCGGTCGTCGACTCGGGCACGTGGTCGGCGGCGGTCAGCAGGATCGGCACCCCGTCCCTGGCGGCCGGGGCCGAGGCCGCAAGCGCGTCGGGGAACGACGCGCCGGACGCCACGATCGCCCCCGCTGACGGCGGCAGCAGGCCGGCCACCGCGGCGGCGGTGCCGAACCGGTCGCGGCCGGCGTGGCGGACGGCCCGCAGGCCGAGCGCCTCCACGTCGCGGGTGACGCCGTTCCCCAACGCCGCCTCGCCGCCCAGCAGGTGCACCATGGCGCCCGGCGGCAGCACGCGCCGGAGCTCCTCGGCGGTCACGTCGGGGAGCGCGTCGCCGTCCGCGAGCAGCAGGGGTCCTCCGACGGCGGCGGCCAGCGGGACCCCGGCGAGCGCGTCTGCGAAATCGTCCCCCCGCGCGACGACGGCTGCTGCCGCGCTGCGGCCGGCCGGGAACACGGCGGCGGAGATCGCGGCCGCGGTCTCCAACCGACCGGGACCGGCGAGGCGTGCCGTCGACCGGTCAGTTGCGGTAAACGACCAGGCGCGCTCGGATCGCGCGCCCGCTGCGTCCTCGACCGCCAGCACCACGACATGGTCGCCGGGCGCGACGACGACCGAGCCTCCGACCGCAACGTCCCCCCGCGAATCGGGGGCTCCGGGGGGACGGGGCTCCACCGGCCTCCCATCCACGGTCAGCCGGACCGACCTGACGGGGTCGTCCGACGACACGCTCGCCCGCAGCCACGTCTCACCGGCGGCCGTCACCTCGCCGGGCACGGGCGACAGGGTGTGCACGGACGGGGCTGACACGCCGTGCCCGGTCGCGGGGGTGGCGGGGGTTGTGGGCGTCGCAGGCATCGCGGGCGTCGCGGGCATCGCGGGCATCGCGGGCATCGCGGCCGTCGCGGGCATCGCGGGCGTCGCAGGCGTCGCGACGGCGCCGACGAAGACGGCCGTCATCACGCCGAGGCGCCATCCCCCACCGCGCAACCGCATCGGCACCCGCTCCCAGACGTCGAACCGCCGCGGCGGAAGATAGCGCGACTGATCGGCGACGCGGTCCGCCCGGCACCCGGGCGCGCTCGGGGGGCGCTTACCATCGCGTCCTTCGGAGAGGGGGCGATGTGGTCAGTGAGAGCACCGGCGCGAGGCTCGCCGAGCGTCTCGGCCGCGAGCAGCGTGAGCGGCGTCTGCCGTCGGTCGTCGCCGGCGTCGTGCGGGGCGGCACGCTCGCCTGGTGGGGGGCACGAGGGGCGGTCGGCCCCGACGCCACGGCGACGCAGTACCGGATCGGGTCCATCACCAAGACCTTCGTCGCCGTGTGCGTCCTGCGGCTGCGCGACGAGGGGCGGCTCGACCTGCTCGACCCGGTGGAGCGGCACCTGCCGGATGCGCCGGTCGGGTCGACCACCGTCGCCCAGCTGCTGTCCCATGCCTCCGGCCTGCGGGCCGAGACCGATGCCCCTTGGTGGGAGCGCACTGCGGGAGGCGACTGGCAGCGGCTGTTGGCCTCGATGCGGCCCGAGGCCCTCAGGCACCGGCCGGGGCGCCGCTTCCACTACTCCAACGTCGGCTATGCCGTCCTCGGCGAGCTCGTGCAGCGCCTCCGCGGCGCATCGTGGCTGGACGTGGTCCAGGCCGAACTGCTCGGCCCGCTCGGCATGACGCGGACGACCCCGCGCCCCGCGGCTCCTGCCGTGCCCGGACTGGCGGTCCACCCGTGGGCCGACGTGGTGCTGCCCGAGCCCGAGCACGACGCCGGCGCCATGGCCCCCGCGGGGCAGCTGTGGTCGTCGCTGGCGGACCTCGCGCGCTGGGCGGCCTTCCTCGGGGGCGACACGGCCGGCATCGTCGGGCCGGACACCCTCGCGGAGATGCGCGAGCCGCTGGTGGTCGATGACCAGCCGGGACTGCCCTGGACCGGCGCCTACGGGCTCGGCGTCCAGGTGTGGAACACCGGCGGCCGGCGGTCCGTGGGCCACGGCGGGTCCATGCCCGGCTTCGTCGCACTGGTGCGCGTGGACGTCGACACCGCTGACGGCGTGGTCGCGATGACGAACACGACCGCGGGTTTCTCCCCGGAGCTGGCCACCGACCTGACCGGCATCCTCGACGAGGAGCCCCGCGACGTCGACGACTGGACGCCGTGCGACGTCGGCCGCGACCTCCTCCAGCTGTGCGGGTACTGGTACTGGGGACCCGTGCCGATGGTGCTGCACGCCCACGCCGGCCGCGGCCTGGAGCTGCGGCCCGTCTCCGGACGGGGGCGCCCGTCGCGCTTCCGCCCGACCGCCGAGGACGCGTGGACCGGCCTCGACGGCTACTTCGCCGGTGAGCCCCTTCGCGTGGTCCGCGGCACCGACGGCCGCGTCGCGCACCTCGACGTGGCATCGTTCGTGCTCACGCGCGGGCCCTACGACGGGGACGCCGATGTGCCCGGTGGCGTGGACCCGGACGGGTGGCGCTGACGCCGGGCGGCCGCCTTCGATCGGGGCCCGGGGGCCGGCGCCCAGCGCGCGGCCTCGGCGACGGCCCCCTTCCACGGGCGGTCGGATCGAGGGCATCGGCGATGTCCCGACCGCCGAGCCGCGCACGGCAGCGCCGCCTGTCGAAGAATGGGCGCCGCCCTGTCCGCAGATCGATCGAGGTGACGCGGTGACGCGCAGGCGAGCCTGGGTGAGTTGGAGCAGCGGCAAGGACAGCGCCTTCGCACTGGAGCAGACCCGCCGTGCGGGCACGGTGGAGGTCGTCGGGTTGCTGGTCACCCTCAACCGCGACGCCGACCGGGTGGCGATGCACGCGGTGCGCCGGGAACTGGTCCAGGCGCAGGCCGACCGCGTCGGCCTGCCCATCCATCCGGTCGAGCTGCCGTACCCGTGCCCCAACGAGGTGTACGAGACGCAGATGGACGCGGCCATGGCCGCCGCCCGCGAGGTCGGCGTCGAGCACGTCGTCTTCGGAGACCTGTTCCTCGCCGACGTGCGGGCCTACCGCGAGCAGGCGCTGGCCGGATCCGGCGTCGGCCCGCTGTTCCCGTTGTGGGGCCGGCCCACCGACCGGCTCGCTCGGGAGATGCTCGACGCCGGCGTGCGCGCGGTGATCACCTGCGTCGACCCGGCCCAGCTGCCTGCGGAGTTCGCGGGCCGCTCCTTCGACGCCGAGCTGCTCGCCGACCTGCCCGAGGGGGTGGACGCGTGCGGGGAACGGGGCGAGTTCCACACCTTCGTGTGGGATGCGCCCGGGTTCCGCTCACCGATCGAGGTCGAGGTTGGCGAGGTCGTCGAGCGGGACGGGTTCGTCTTCTGCGACGTGCTGCCGGCCGAACCAACACTTCACGCCCGGAGATGACCAGCACCCGGGGGGACCGCACCGGCAGACCCGTCCGGCGGGCTGGGTCAGGCCTGGACGGCCTT